>NZ_JBBMFE010000006.1:0-172211 GCF_040096155.1 Laedolimicola intestinihominis
TCCCGCTCCGGATAGACCACCTCCGCGCCGATTTTCTCCAGAACAGCGCCCTGATCCTGACTGGTGGCCTTGGAAATCACGTGGGGCACGCCCAGGGAAACCACGTTCAGGGTGGTCAGGATACTGGTATCGATACGGCTGCCGATGCAGACGATGACGGTATCGCAGTTTTGGATTCCCACCTCTGACAGGGTAGCCTTGGAAAGGTTGTCGCAGACAAAGGCGTACTCCGTGTATTGCCGCATAGCCTTGACCTTTTCTTCATTCTGATCAACGACAATGACCTCTTTCCCGGCCTCCGCCAGAGTGATGGCAAGAGCAGTTCCGAAACGGCCCAGGCCGACGATTCCAAAGGTAGAATTTGCATTTTTCTTCATCTTTTTCGCTTCCTCATTTCTATAATGATAGCAGGCAAAAGAGCCTGACAAAACATGTTATGTTAACCGATGGTGATGGATTCTTCCGTGTATCGGGCGTTCTGCTCCGGCCGTTCAATCCACATGGCAATAATCGTAAATGCGCCCAGTCTTCCGATAAACATCAGGAAAATCAGGAGCAGCTTGCTGGCTGCATGCAGATTGGCCGTGATTCCCGTGGACAGTCCTGCGGTGCCGAAGGCGGAGACAACCTCAAAAAGTAGCTGCCTCATTTCAAGGGAAGGCTCCAGGAGACAGAGCAGAAAGGTTCCGATGAGAACGACACTGAGGGACAGCTGGGTAATCAGAAAGGCCCGGGAGGTGTTTTCCGGGGAAATACTCCGGTGAAAGGCTCCCATGTGCCGCTTATTCAGGGCACTCCGCATGGTCTGTATCAGGATGAAGAAGGTGCTGGTCTTGATACCGCCTCCGGTGGAGCCTGGGGACGCGCCGATAAACATCAGCAGAATCATCACAAAGAGTCCCGCATGGGAAAACTCATTTATAGGGTAAGTGGCAAAGCCGGCAGTCCGGGGGGTGACGCTGTTGAAAAACGCGCCAATCCAGGGCATATGCTCCGTAAAACGAAAGACCAGGGTACCCGCAATCAGAAGCGTCAGGGTGGTGCTTATGACTACCTTAGAGTGGAGGGTCAGCTTCCGGAAGGAACGGTTTCTCAGGACGTCCAGGATCACCAGGAAGCCCAGGCCGCCGAAGATAATCAGGCCGCCGGTAACCAGGTTCAGCAGGATATCGTTCTGGTAAGGAATGAGGCTCTGGCCACCGCCCAGAATGTCGAAGCCGGCGTTATTAAAGGAGGAAATGGAATGAAAGATACTGATTCCGAGCGCCTTCAGGGGCGGATAGTCCCGGACAAAGACCGGAAAGCTCAGAAGCGCACCTACTGTTTCGAAAATTAAGGTGGTAAGCAAGATAGCCTTTAACAGCCGGACGATGCCCCTGAAGTTGTCCACATTGAGGGCTTCCTTTAAGAGAAGCCGGCTCTTAAAGCCTACCCGTCGTTTGGTAGCTAGCATAAGGCCTGCGCCCATGGAGGTGAAGCCCAGACCGCCGGTCTGGATCAGCAGCGCCAGAATCACCCGGCCGAAGACCGTATAGGTGTCTCCGGGGTCTACGGTCACCAGGCCTGTGACACAGGTGGCGCTGGTGGCGGTAAAAAGCGCATCCAGAAAGCTGGTATGGACGCCGGGGCGCAAGGATACCGGCAGCATGAGGAGACAGGCTCCGGTCAGGATAATCAGGAAAAAGCCCGCGACAATCAGTCTTGCGGGCGGCTGGTTTTTAATAAAGCGTAAAATATGTTTCATAGGATCTCCCTTGATTTTTAACGACATGTCTCTATTATACGAGGAAAAGGTGGAAGGAACAAGAGATTCGGGAAAATTTAAAAAAAAATCAAACTCTATTTTCAACGCCAACGGTCAGCAGAGTTGACATACTAACGTAATAACGTATAAAATAAGGTTGTAAAATTTTATGGAAGCGCTCCATTATAAAATGCAGGTGATATCATGAAAATAACCTATATCAACCACAGTGGCTTTTTGGTTGAATCCGGCGACTGCTACTATATTTTCGACTATTACAGGGGTGAATTGCCCTCTCTCGACAGAAAAAAAGAGGTGATTGTCTTTTGCAGTCACTTCCATAAGGATCATTTTAATCCCAAAATCTTCGAAATGCTTGACCATATGGGGATGACGTATCAGGCAATTTTGGCGAAAGATATACGCAACAGGAACCACCTGTCGAATATAAAAATTACATACGCCTATCACGATCAAACCTATGAACTGGATCATGGTACCCGGGTCGATACGTTACTTTCTAACGATAGCGGCGTCGCATTTATCGTTCAAACGAAAGAGGGCACGATTTACCATGCCGGCGACTTAAATGACTGGTATTGGGAAGGAGAGCCGGAAGCGGATAACCGGCGGCTCACTTCGGCGTATCGTGCGGAAATCCGGAAAATTAAGGGTATGCACTTTGACGCTGCATTCGTTCCCCTTGATCCGAGGCAGGAAGCCCGCTATGCCGATGGAATTCTGTATTTTCTGGAAAATGTAGATTGCAATGCTGTTTTTCCCATGCATTATTGGGAGGACGCCAGCGTAATAAAGCGGTTTATCACAGAATATCCGCAATACAAATCACGTATAAAAAACACAGAATGCGCAAAAGGAGAAGTGCTATGAAATTTAAGATGATTCATGAAAACTATAATGTATCCGATCTGGACCGTTCTATAAAATTCTATAACGAAGCTCTCGATCTGCACGAAGTGAGACGAAAGACGGCCAATGATTTTATCATTGTATATCTGAGTAATGAGGTAAGTGATTTTGAGCTGGAGCTTACCTGGCTGAAAGAGCATCCGCAGCCCTATAATCTGGGCGAATGTGAATTTCACCTGGCATTCCGGGCGGACGATTATGAAGAGGCGCATAAAAAGCACAAGGAGATGGGCTGCATTTGCTTCGAAAATGAAGAAATGGGGATCTATTTTATCGAAGATCCGGATGGCTACTGGCTTGAAATTTTGCCGTAAAGCTGTCTGTTATGAAAACGCTGCAATTTTTTTGGAGGAAATGGCACTTGCACCACCTACGAAACCGTGTTATGATTTAGCAGTGAATAGTAGTGAAACAAATGTTAGCAAAGGCTAACCTTTGAAAACAGGAGGACAGTTTGATGTCAATTTTGGTAACAGGCGGTGCAGGCTTTATCGGAAGCCACACCTGTGTAGAGTTATTGAATGCAGGCTATGAAGTAGTAGTTGTAGATAATCTGTATAATGCAAGTGAAAAAGCGCTGGAACGCGTGGAGCAGATTACAGGAAAGAAGGTTACGTTCTATGAGGCGGATATTCTGGATCGTGACGCCCTGAACGCCATCTTTGATAAGGAGCAGGTTGAATCCGTTATTCATTTTGCAGGCTACAAGGCCGTAGGTGAGTCGGTACGCAAGCCCATCGAGTATTACTATAATAATATTACCGGAACTCTGATTCTCTGTGACGTGATGAGAAAGCACAACGTAAAGAATATTGTGTTCAGTTCCTCTGCTACCGTATACGGCGACCCGGCATTCATCCCGATTACCGAGGAGTGCCCAAAGGGTAAGATTACGAACCCGTACGGACAGACCAAGGGCATGTTGGAGCAGGTACTGACCGATATTTATGTATCCGATCCGGAGTGGAAGGTGGTACTGCTTCGCTATTTCAACCCGATTGGAGCTCACAAGAGCGGTCTCATCGGCGAGGATCCGAAGGGTATCCCGAACAATCTGGTTCCCTATGTAGCGCAGGTAGCCATCGGCAAGCTGAAGTGTCTGGGCGTCTTTGGAAATGATTACGATACTCCGGACGGAACCGGCGTGCGTGATTATATTCATGTGGTAGACCTGGCAAAGGGCCATGTGGCGGCAATTAAGAAGGTGGAGGAAACCGAGCCCGGCGTACTGATTTACAATCTGGGCACCGGCAAGGGCTACAGCGTCCTGGACGTGGTGCATGCCTTTGAAAAAGCCTGCGGCAAGGAGATTCCCTATGAAATCAAGCCCCGCCGTGCGGGCGATATTGCTACCTGCTACGCGGATCCCACCAAGGCGAAGAATGAGCTCGGTTGGGTAGCGCAGTATGGCATCGAGGAGATGTGTGAGGATTCCTGGAGATGGCAGACCATGAACCCGAACGGTTATGCAGACTAAATTTTTCATAATATAGAACTGTTTGGGGATACTGCTGCTTAAGCGTGGCAGTGTCCCCTTTTTGGGTTAAAAAGTATCCGGAAGAAGCTGTCGCTGGCAGGTTCTGCAGGTGAAAATAAAATACAAAGGGAGAAGCAACATGAGAAAAGGATTTGACAATGACAAATATCTGGCTATGCAGTCGGAACACATCCGGGAGCGTATCGCCAAGTTTGATAATAAGCTGTATCTGGAATTCGGCGGAAAACTCTACGACGATTACCATGCGTCCCGTGTACTGCCGGGCTTCGAGCCGGACAGCAAGCTGCGGATGCTGATGCAGCTTGCCGATCAGGTGGAGATCGTTATCGTAATCAGCGCAGAGGATATCGAGAAAAATAAGGTACGAGGCGACTTAGGTATCACCTACGATTCTGATCTGCTTCGTCTGAAAGCCATTTTCGAGTCCAAGAACCTCTATGTGGGCAGCGTCTGCATTACACACTACGCAGGCCAGTACAGCGCCCAGATGTTCCAGAGTCGTCTGGAGAAAATGGGCGTGAAGGTGTACCGTCACTATCTGATTCCGGGCTATCCGAACAATATTCCGCTTATCGTAAGCGATCAGGGTTATGGACACAACGAATACATCGAGACCACCAAGCCGCTGGTAGTTGTCACCGCGCCGGGACCGGGAAGCGGAAAGATGGCTACCTGTCTGTCCCAGCTTTATCATGAGCACAAGCGGGGCGTCCGTGCGGGCTACGCCAAATACGAGACCTTCCCCATCTGGAACCTGCCCCTCAGCCATCCGGTCAATCTGGCTTACGAGGCTGCCACCGCAGACCTGAACGATGTGAACATGATTGACCCGTATCATTTGGAAGCCTACGGTGAGACTACGGTCAACTACAACCGTGATGTGGAAATTTTCCCGGTACTGCGCGCCATGTTCATGGAGATTTACGGCGACTGTCCGTACAAGTCCCCCACCGACATGGGTGTCAATATGGCCGGCAACTGTATCGTAGACGACGAGGCCTGCCGTGAGGCGTCCGGACAGGAGATTATCCGCCGTTATTACCAGACTCTGGTGAACATTGCAAGGGGTAAATCCAAGGAAGAAGAAGCTTACAAGATCGAGCTTCTGATGAACAACGCAGGCGTAACCGTGAAGGACCGCAAGGTGGTACCTGCAGCCCTGACCCGTGCCGAAGCCACCGGTCACACCGCTGCAGCCATGGAGCTGCCCGACGGCACCATCATCACCGGCAAGACCAGTGAACTGCTGGGCGCCTGCTCTGCCCTGCTTATCAAGGCCCTGAAGCATTTGGCAGGCATTGACGAGGATGTGCTTCTGATTACGCCCAATGTGATCAAGCCTATTCAGAAGCTGAAGGTAGATTATCTGGGCAGCCGTAACCCGCGTCTTCATATGGAGGAGGTGCTCATCGCCCTTTCATCCAGCTCCGAGAGCAACCCGCTGGCCGACCTTGCCCTCCGGCAGCTCCCGAATCTCCGCGGCAGCCAGGTCCACACCTCCCGTATGCTGAGCGCAGCCGATGAGAAGACCTTCCAGAAGCTGGGCGTGATGCTGACCTCTGAGGCGAAATAGATATAGAATATGAAAAGGTAGAGCTGGCGTCAGGCGGCTCTGCCTTTTTTATGTAACAGAAAATTCATCACATATTAATCCTATTGACAAAGTAGGAATACAAGTATATGATGAATGAAATACAGAATTAGAAGAAGCCGCTCCGACAGCCGCCAGGCCTTTCGGAGGGAGTACAAGGAGACGATGAAGCATGAGCGATATTTCCAGAGAAGAGGCATTTGCCTTATTAAAAAAGTACAATCAGGATCCCTTTCATATCCAGCACGCACTGACGGTAGAAGCCGTGATGAAATGGTACGCACGGGAGCTGGGCTACGGTGCAGAGGAGAAATACTGGGGCGTCGTAGGCCTGCTGCATGATATTGATTTTGAACTGTATCCGACGGAGCATTGCCTGAAAGCGCCGGAGCTTCTGCGGGAAGGCGGCGTGTCGGAGGATATCATTCACGCAGTCGTTTCCCATGGCTATGGAATCACCGTGGAGTGCGGCAAGACCCTGGATGTGGAGCCGGTGCAAGAGATGGAAAAGGTGCTGTTTGCAGCAGATGAGCTGACCGGTCTTATCTGGGCAGCTGCACTGATGCGTCCGTCCAAGAGCACCAAGGATATGGAACTGAAATCTCTGAAGAAAAAGTACAAGAGTAAGGGCTTCGCGGCAGGCTGCTCCAGAGAGGTTATTGAGCGGGGCGCCGAGCAGCTTGGCTGGCCGCTGGAGAAGCTGCTGACTATGACGCTTCAGGCCATGGCGGACAGTGAGGACGAGATCAACCGGGAGCTGGAAGCGGAAACTGCTCAGCTATATGCGAAGAGATGAGCGGATCTTTTTACCTCGGGAGAAGAGGGGAAAGCTTGCTTGATTTTATGTAAACTATAATAACCTTTTGAAAGATAAGCAGAGGAAAAGGTAACATGAAAAAAGCATATTATCACTTACCGGGCTTGTTTGAATTCTACGAGTTGTATCAGGTATTCCTGCCATTATTCCGTCGGCACCGGAACTGGTTTTACGACTGGTGCGATATCGGCTCCATCTACGGCGCTCCGGCGGACTGTATCTGGGGCGGCGGCCGCGCCGGGTTTGGGGAAGCAGAGCCTAAGGAGGTTCTGGAACTCATGCAGGGATACGGCATTTCTGCTCGGTTGACCTTCAGTAATTCGTTGCTTCGGGAGGAGCATCTTTTCGATAAAAAATGTAATGCGCTCTGCGCTTTATTCGAGCAGAAAAGTGCGGTACAAAACGGCGTCATTATCCACTCGGATTTGCTGCTGGATTATTTAAAGAAGACCTATCCGGGACTTTATTTTGTCTCTTCTACCACAAAGGTTCTGACGGATTTTCAGCAGTGCCATAAGGAAATTGAACGAACGGAGTTCCGATATGTGGTGCCGGATTTTCGCCTGAACAAGGCACTGGATAAATGGGAGACATTATCACAGCCGGAGAAAGACAAGGTCGAATTTCTCTGCAACGAATGCTGCCGGCCCGGCTGCAAAGATCGGAAGCAGTGCTACGAGGCCGTCAGCCGCAAAAATCTCGGAGAAGACGTGGAGCACAACTGCCCGGCTCCGAACGCTGCAGAGGGCTATCGCTTTTCTAAAGCCATGAAAAATCCGGCTTTCATCAGCATCGACGACATTCGTACCAGATACCTGCCTATGGGCTTTTCCCAGTTCAAAATCGAAGGCCGGAGCCTCGGCAGCGCCCTGATTCTGGAATTTCTGCTCTATTATATGACAAAGCCGGAGCATCAGTTGGAGGTGCGGGAAGAGATTTATCTGGATAATATGCTGGATCTTTTTTAAAGGAAATTCTGTTTCAATTAAAAGGTTGGACAGGAACGAACATAGAAAATAAGCGGAGGAGTATCGGATTCCGGATCGGAGTCTGCAGATCGCGGAGCTGCTGAGAAGAGCGTAAAATGAGAGAACACAAAAGAGGTTATACATGGATACATTTGTAATGCTGGAGGAATTGCTGGAGCAGGATCAGTTTGAATTATTGCCAGCAAAAGAGGGCGATACGGAGCGCAGGTTAGTTTATCTGATGAACGATGCCGTGGAAAGCTTTCTGGTATTTCGTGGCGCAGCGCTGACCGGCCATTATCTGGAGGATTATGAGGGAGCGCTGACCTGGTCCATGAGTCGGGATGCGGCCAGGTATGTGCTGGTGGTCCGGCAGGGCGATAACGCGGTGACGTTGCTGTTTGAAAATCTGGATTTGGAGGTGCATCTCTATAATTATGGAGAAATCGCGCATTTCTGGGTGCCTGGATATGAATATCTGCGGCAGTTGGAATATCGGATTGCGATTCTCCGGGATAAATGCGAATATCTGGGGCCGGAATATTGCACCCCGGAAGAGCGGCGACTGGCGCATCTGGCCTATTTTCCACCGCTGAATTACTGCTGTTATCCGGCTGTCCCGGCGAAATACATTGTGCCGATTCCGGATCCGTGGAATCCTTCGGAAGAAGCGTTGAATGTCATGGAGGAGCTGGCGCGGGAATGCGGAAATAAAAAGCTTGGGTGGCGGCTAAAGTTTTACCGAAGACATCCCTGGCCCCTTCTGGCAAAACGGATTGCGGCCATGCTGCATCGCACGGAATGCGAGGAGGTGGTAGACCTGTTGTCCCGGCGATTGCGGGAAGCAGTGCAGGATTATCCCAGACGTTCCTTTGGGAAAGCAACTGATAACGCGATAAAACGGCTGGAGCAGCAGGCCGAAGAGCGTCGGCAGGAGCTGGCCCGACAGGGAATCCGCGCGGAGGTGCTACGGGAGGAACCCTTTACCATCGCGCAGGATAATCTGGAATTCCATGTATATCTGATGATCTGGGAAACCAGAGGACGGGACCGCAGGGTGCGGATTGAGACGATAAAATAGATAGGGAAGGGAAAGAGCATCGATGAAAAAATACATCCCCAGAATTTTCAATATTGCAGTAATTTCTACCCTGGCAGTCAGCCCATTGCTATGGAAGAGTAATTGGCTGAATTCGTGGGGAATTTTATTATTATTCCTGTGCCTGATTTTCATCTGCATGAAACCGGGCTGTTATATGGACATTCTACATTCCCGGCGGCTTCGGACCTGTCAGAACGGTGTGGAGCTTATCTATCTGTTCCTAAGCTCTTGCGTGCTGGCCGGTGGATTCTGGCTGGCGACATTTGCAGGCTGGACGTTACCGCAGGTGAAAGCGGAGGCGGACTGGCGACTCTGGCTGGGAGCGGCGGCAGTTCTGATTCTGGTGGAAGCCGTGGTATTCTGGAGCGGGATTCTACGGATTTACCTGTCTTCGGCGCAGATCGGGATAAAATGGCGCCTTATCGGTATCGTCTGCGGTATGATTCCGGTGGTGCATCTCATCGTCCTGGGCAGGTTGGTAAAACTGGCAGCCCGGGAGGTGCAGTTTGAAAATGAGAAAATCGTGTTGGACGAAAACCGTGCGGCAGATCAGGTCTGCGCGACGAAATATCCGATTCTAATGGTTCATGGCGTCTTTTTCCGGGATTTCCGTTACCTGAATTACTGGGGACGGATTCCGGCGGAGCTAGAGAAAAATGGAACCGTTATTTACTATGGAAATCATCAGTCGGCGGCCTCTGTGGCCGATTCGGGAGCGGAGATTGCGGCCCGGATTAAGGCCGTACTTCAGGAGACTGGCAGTGAGAAGGTGAACATCATCGCCCATTCCAAGGGTGGTCTGGACAGCCGCTACGCCATTTCCAGGCTTGGGATGGCTCCTTATGTGGCGTCCCTCACCACCATCAACACACCCCACCGGGGCTGCGAATTCGCAGACTATCTGTTGAATCTGATACCTGAAAAACAGAAAAATGCTGTAGCAGCCGCTTACAATGCCACGTTGAAGAAGCTGGGTGACGATAACCCGGATTTTCTGGCAGCTGTGGGCGATCTGACAGCCAGCGCCTGCCGGAAGCTGAACGAAGAACTGCCGGATCCGGAGGGCGTCTATATTCAAAGCACCGGTTCCTGCTTGAAGCACGCCTCTGGTGGTCGCTTTCCCCTGAACCTGACCAACCGTTTCGTCCACCTATTTGACGGTGAAAACGACGGCCTGGTAGGGGAAGCTTCCTTCCGTTGGGGCGAAGCATACACCTACCTGACTGCCCCCGGCCACCGCGGTATTTCTCATGGAGACATGATTGATCTGAACCGGGAGAATATCGAAGGGTTTGATGTGCGGGAGTTTTATGTAAATTTGGTGAAGGGGTTAAAAGAAAAAGGATTTTAACACAAACTTAACATAACCTGCGATCTTCTTTTACCTCTCCTTGATAAGGTGATAACAGAAACAAAAGAAAAAATTAACTTTGAGAAGTTATCATGAATGTAATATCAGGAGGGAGTAGAACATGCAACATGTAGAAATGCTGTTTCGTTTTATCGGAGGTCTGGGTATGTTCCTGTACGGCATGAACGTCATGGCGGACGGACTGCAGAAATCCGCGGGCAATAAAATGAAACATTTACTGGAGTTCCTGACCCGGAACCGTCTGATGGGAATTCTGGTGGGAGCCGGAGTGACCGCAATTATTCAGAGCAGCTCGGCGACCACGGTTATGGTCGTCGGTTTTGTAAATGCGGGTCTGATGAATCTGACCCAGGCAGTGGGCGTCATCATGGGCGCCAATATCGGTACCACGGTGACGGCCTGGCTGGTGTCCATGAGCGAATGGGGGGCGTTCCTGAAGCCGGAATTTTTCGCTCCGCTTTTGATTGGAATCGGAGCTTTTATGCTGCTGTTTTCCAAAAAGGAAAAAATCGTGGATGTGAGTGAAATTCTCATTGGTTTCGGCGTACTGTTTATCGGACTGAGCTTTATGTCCGGCGCGATTACTCCTTACCGGGACGCGCCGATTTTCTCTGAGGCCTTCCGGGTACTGGGCCGGAATCCTGTTTTGGGTATGCTGGCCGGTCTGGCGGTTACGGCTCTGATTCAGAGCTCTTCCGCGTCGGTGGGTATTCTGCAGACGCTGGCGGCCAACGGCCTGGTCAACTGGAGCTCGGCGGTATTTATCACCCTGGGACAGAATATCGGTACCTGCGTAACCGCGCTTCTGTCCAGCCTGGGAGCCCATAAGACTGCTAAGCGTGCGGCAGTCATCCATCTGATGTTCAATACCATTGGCGCAATTGTGTTCGGCATTGGTATGTTCATCGTATTTTCCATCAATAAAGCCTGGGCAGCTTCCGATATCAACAGCGTGGGAATTTCCGTGTTCCATACCTTCTTTAATATTACGAATACGCTTCTTCTTTATCCCTTTGGCAATCTTCTGGTGAAGCTGTCCGGAATGATTGTGAAGGACGACGGGGAGGAGGAGCAGGCAGAGGAGGCCTTCGAGCTTCCCCATATCGAATCTCGTTTTCTGGAGACTCCGTCCTTTGCGGTGGAGGGCGCCCTGAAGGAAGTGGTCCGCATGGGCGAGCTGGCGATTGCCCACGTGGAGCTTGTATTTGACGCCATTCGGACCGGCAGCCAGAAACGGGTTGACAAGGCGGTTCGCTTAGAGCAGAATATGAATGAATACGAGAAAAAGATGACAGAATATCTGACGGAAATCAGCAAGGGTTCCCTGACGGATCATCAGCGTCTCATCATCAATGATCTGTTCTACACCGTCAGCGATCTGGAGCGGATCAGCGATCACTGCGATAATCTGGCGGAGCTGACCCAGACCATGATTAACGAAGGACTGCATTTCTCCATGGAGGCCATGCACGGCTTTGAAGAAATCGCCAGCCTGACCGTGGACGCGGTGAAGGCGGCGGTACTGGCCCGTGAGACTGAGAAAATGGCCTACGTGCAGCAGGTGGTTCAGATTGAGGATGAGATTGATGATCTGGAGGAGGATCTCAGAACCCAGCATATTAACAGGCTGGCGCACAATGAATGTTCCGCGGCCCGGGGCGTCATTTTCCTGGATATGCTCAGCAATATTGAGCGGATTTCGGATCATGCAAACAACGTGGTAGGCTATGTGGCAGACGAGAAAGAGGGATAAGCGTGAAAAAGAAGGTTCTGGTAGGCTATATTATTGCGGCAATGATTGCGTTAGTTGCGTTTGAATACGCATTTTGGACAAATGGCTTCAGTTATCTGGAGCATCAGAGCGAGAAAAGCTATCTGACCCAGGCGGAAATGCTGCGGGATTTGTTCCAGGCGGAGGAAGTGGCCGGGGAAAACGGTTACGAGCAGTTCGCGGAGAATTACGCGAAAGCCTACAATATCCGGATCACCATTATAGATTCCGAGGGCAATGTGCTGGGAGAGTCCCAGGGAGCCGGCCAGCTGATGAGCAATCATCTGAACCGGGAAGAGGTACAGAAGGCCCTGGAAGGTCAGAGCAACAGCCTGATTCGGAAGTCGGACACCTTTGACGTGGATTACTGTTACTGCGCGGTACCGGTGGACAGCGGTGATTTTCACGGGGTCATGCGTGTGGCCCTGCCCTTAAGCGAACTGAAAAATATGGACAATGAATTTGTCCGTTCCACCATACTGGCAACCCTGGTGCTTCTGGTGGTCGTTATTTTCCTGGGAGCTTACTTCCGGAAATATGTGCAGGCCATGAAGAAGGTGGAAAATATGCGCCGGGAATTTGTGTCCAATGTGACCCATGAGCTAAAGACTCCGCTGACCTCTATCCGGGGTTTCGTAGAGACCCTGAAGGACGGAGCCATTGAGGATCCGAAAATGGCCCATAGATTTCTGGATATTATCGAGATTGAAACTGAGCGCCTGAGTAACTTGATCAGCGACACCTTATTGCTGTCCGAGATTGAGAGCAAGCAGGACACCAACCGGGAGCCCTGCGATGTCAATGCAGTGATTGCCGAGGTGGTGGAGCTGCTGCAGCCCAAGATCAAAGAGCATGTCCGCCTGATTTTCCAGCCGGATCCGACAGTGAAATTCTATAACTGCAATCGGGATCGGATCAAGCAGCTGTTGATTAATCTGATAGACAACGGCCTGAAGGCCACGGAGTTCGGCGCGGTTACGATAGTGTGTCATACACTGGGAAATCAGCTGGTGCTGGAAATCTCGGATACCGGTATCGGCATGGAGGAGGAGCAGTTAGACCGCATCTTCGAGCGCTTCTACCGGGTAGACAAGGGACGCTCCAAGGCCCAGGGCGGCACCGGACTGGGACTGTCCATCGTGAAGCATATCGTGGAGCTGTATAACGGCACCATCCATGTGACCAGTAAACCGGGCGTCGGAACCGAATTTACAGTGAAGCTGCCCTACTAAAAAAGATCATAGAAATAATGGAAGGCACTGAATCATTGCAGAGGAGATATCATGGCAAAAAAAGTTATATTAACCATAGATGATGAAGAACATATCTTAGATCTGTTGGAGTACAATCTGGAAAAAAATGGATACGAAGTCCTGCGGGCTGAGACAGGAGAAAAGGGCCTGGCGATTCTGAAAACCATGCAGGTGGATCTGGTGCTGCTGGATTATATGCTGCCCGGCATGGACGGGATTGAGGTGCTGAAAAGCCTGCGGGCAGACAAAAACCTGTCTGCTATGCCGGTGATTATGCTGACAGCCAAGGGCGAGGAAATTGACAAGGTCCTGGGACTGGAGATGGGCGCCGACGATTATATCAGCAAGCCCTTCGGTATCCGGGAGCTGCTGGCCCGGGTGAAAGCGCTGCTTCGCCGCAGCTCTCTTGAGAAAATCGAATCAGAGCCGGAGGATAAGATTACGGCGGGGGATCTACTGATTAACAATACATCCCGGGAAGTCTATATGGACGGAAAGCCCGTATTTCTTTCTCTGAAGGAGTTTGAACTTCTCTACCTTCTTGCCAGCCACCGGAATCGGGTATTCACCCGGGAGCAGCTTCTGGAGCTGATCTGGGGCTATGAATATTCCGGCGAAACCCGGACTGTAGACGTCCATGTGCGGAATCTCCGTAAGAAGATCGAAAAGGATCCGGATCACCCCCAGTATATTCAGACCGTGCGCGGAATGGGATACAAATTCGTCTGAAACAGAATAGGAAATGTAAGAAGAAAAGCTCGCGGAGGCGTCAGTGCAGAGACCCTCTGCCGGGCTTTTTTTATTTCCACATAGTTCTGATGGCACAACAAAACCCTTACCGCTTCTTTACATACCCTTAACGAAACCAGGCTTTTACCCTTAACATTGGCGGTCTAAGATGGTAATCACAGGGCGGACAAGAGAAACCAAACGCCCTGGAGAAGAAAAGAGAGAAGAGGCCGGAAACGTTCACCCGGCGAAAAGGAGAAAACATTATGAAAAAGAAAACAGTTAGCTTATTGATGACCATGGCACTTACAGCAGCAATGCTGGCAGGCTGCGGAAGCTCTGAGACCGCAGATACCACAGCAACTGCGGATACTGCGGCAGCGGAAGATACAGCAACAGCAGATTTTGACACCGAAGAGGATATCTCCGTATATTCCCGTGAGGACGGTTCCGGAACCAGAGGCGCATTCATCGAGCTGTTCGGTGTAGAAGAGAAGGACGCCAACGGAGAAAAGATTGACAACACCACCGAGGACGCCACCATCACCAACAATACCTCCGTTATGATGACCGGCGTGGCTGGCGATGATTACGCAATCGGATACGTATCCTTAGGTTCCCTGAACGATACCGTAAAGGCACTGAAAATTGACGGCGTAGAGCCGACCGTAGAAAATATCAAGAGCGACAGCTACAAGGTATACAGACCCTTCAACATTGCGACCAAGGGCGAGGTAAGCGAGGCTGCGCAGGATTTCATTGATTATATCCTGAGCGCAGAGGGACAGCAGATTGTAAGCGATGAGGGATACATCACCATCGACGACGCGGCTCCGGCATTCGCAGGCGGCCAGGCAAGTGGCAGCGTGACAGTAGCAGGCTCCTCTTCTGTATCACCGGTGATGGAGAAGCTGGCAGAGGCTTATATGAAGCTGAACGGCAACGTAAAGATTGAGATTCAGACCAGTGATTCTACCACAGGTATGACCTCAGCTATCGACGGCGTATGCGACATCGGAATGGCTTCCAGAGAGCTGAAGGACACAGAGACGGCAGAGCTTACCGCAACGGTTATCGCACAGGATGGTATCGCGGTAGTTGTAAATAACAACAACCCCATCGACAACCTGACCAAAGACCAGGTAAAGAGTATTTACGTAGGCGAGACTACTTCCTGGAGTGAGGTAGAGTAAGCAAAAGAGGGCAAATGATATGAAACAGGCGGCTTGGAAAGCGCGTATCAAGGAAGTATTTATGCAGGCGGTGTTCTTCATAGCCGCCTGCACCTCTATTCTGGCAGTAATACTCATTTGTGTATTTCTGTTTGCCAACGGACTTCCGGCCATCGGAAAAATCGGACCGATGGAGTTCCTGCTGGGAACCAGATGGAAGCCGGGCAACAACATTTTCGGAATCCTGCCCTTTATTCTGGGCAGTATCTATGTGACAGCGGGAGCGATTCTCATCGGAGTTCCCATCGGAATCCTGACCTCGATTTTCATGGCGTACTATTGCCCGAAGAAAATTTACCGTCCTCTGAAGGTAGCCACCGAGCTGCTGGCCGGAATCCCGTCGGTCGTGTACGGCTTTTTCGGTATGATGGTTCTAGTTCCCCTGCTCCGGCAGATTCCCCATTGCAAGGGAAATGTCATGCTGACCGCATGCATCCTTCTGGGTATCATGATTCTGCCGACCATCATCGGAACCACGGAAACGGCTCTTCGGAGCGTACCGGCCATGTACCATGAGGGAGCGCTGGCACTGGGAGCAACCAAGGAGCGGAGCGTATTTACGGTTATCGTCCCGGCGGCAAAATCCGGTGTGCTGACCGGGATTGTACTGGGAATCGGCCGGGCCATCGGCGAGACCATGGCAGTTATTATGGTAGCCGGAAATCAGACTAAGATGCCGGAAAGCCTGTTTAAGGGCGTCCGTACCATGACGGCAAATATCGTCATTGAGATGGGCTACGCCACAGACCTGCACCGGGAGGCTCTGATTGCCACGGCGGTTGTGCTCTTTGTATTTATTCTGATGATCAACTTAAGCGTATCACTGTTAAGGAGGGGCGGAAATGGAAGCAATTAACAAGCAGACGGCAGGCGATAAGCTCCATGCCCTGCGGAAGCATCCGGGTTCCCTGATTCTGTTCCTGCTGGTGGTGCTGGCAGCCTGCGTAACCTTTGCCGTACTGATTTTCCTGATCGCCTACATTCTGATCCGGGGCGTACCCTATCTGACGCCGGAGCTGTTCTCCCTGCATTACACATCGGACAACGTTTCCCTGATGCCGGCTCTGTTCAACACCATCGAAATGATTTTCCTGGCGCTGATTCTGGCGGTTCCCGTGGGAATCTTTTCTGCCATTTATCTGGTGGAATACGCGAAAAAGGGAAATAAATTCGTCGGCGTGGTGCGGGTAACGGCGGAGACGCTGTCGGGTATTCCCTCTATCGTCTATGGCCTGTTTGGTATGCTGTTTTTCGTAACAAAGCTGAAATGGAGCTACTCCATGCTGGCAGGCGCTTTCACCCTGGCGAT
Organism: Laedolimicola intestinihominis; assembly: GCF_040096155.1. NCBI lineage: Bacteria > Bacillati > Bacillota > Clostridia > Lachnospirales > Lachnospiraceae > Laedolimicola > Laedolimicola intestinihominis. The sequence goes on from NZ_JBBMFE010000006.1 coordinate 16,317, forward strand.
TATGATTCTTCCGCTGATTATGCGGACTACGGAGGAAGCGTTGATTTCTGTACCGGATTCTTACCGGGAGGGAAGCTTCGGACTGGGAGCCGGAAAGCTCCGGACCGTCTTTCAGGTGGTACTCCCCAGCGCGATTCCGGGTATCCTGGCAGGTGTGATCCTGGGAATCGGCCGTATCGTGGGCGAGACGGCGGCGCTGATGTACACCTCCGGAACGGTAGCCAAGTATGCGGGAGCCATGGAATCGGGCCGTACCCTGGCTTTACATATGTATGTGCTGACCAGTGAGGCCCTGCATGTGGATCAGGCGTCAGCCACAGCCGTAGTGCTGCTCATCATCGTAATCGGAATTAACGCGTTTTCAGGCTTCATCGCAAAGAAGCTGGCGAAGAAGACAGGAGAAGAATAAAGTATGGGTATTATGAACATTGAGAATCTGGATCTGTTCTACGGGGATTTCCAGGCGCTCAAAAATGTAAATATGGAGATTGAGAAAAATGAGATTACCGCTTTCATCGGACCATCCGGCTGCGGTAAATCTACCTTCTTAAAATCCCTGAACCGTATGAATGATATGGTGGCCGGCTGTAAGATTACCGGAAAGGTAACCCTGAATGGCCAGGACATTTATAAGGGAATGGATGTGAACGATCTGCGCCGCAGAGTCGGCATGGTTTTCCAGAAGCCGAATCCATTTCCTATGAGCATCTATGACAATATTGCCTATGGTCCCCGGACCCACGGAATCCGGAATAAAGCGAAGCTGGACGAAATCGTGGAGGAATCTCTGCGGAATGCAGCTATCTGGGATGAGACCAAGGATCGTCTGAAAAAGAGCGCCCTGGGCATGTCCGGCGGACAGCAGCAGCGTCTCTGTATCGCCAGGGCCCTGGCTGTGAAGCCGGAGATTCTGCTGATGGACGAGCCGACCTCCGCGCTGGATCCGATTTCCACCTCCAAGATTGAGGATCTGTGTATGGAGCTGAAGAAGAGCTTTACGATTGTGATGGTGACCCACAACATGCAGCAGGCAGCGCGTATCTCTGACAAGACCGCATTCTTCCTGCTGGGCGAGGTGATTGAGTACGGCAACACGGATCAGATCTTCTCCATGCCAAAGGATACCCGTACCGAGAATTATATTTCAGGAAGGTTTGGTTGATGTTATGAGAGATTTTTATGAAGAACAGCTGAATGAGCTGCATACACAGATGATCGCTATGGGCGGTCTGTGCGAAAAGGCCATTTCCAATGCTACAAAAGCTCTGACAGACGGCGATCTGCAGCTGGCAGAGGAAATTATGAAGAATGACGCCATCATCAACCGCCAGGAGCGGGACATCGAGAGTCTCTGCATGAAGCTGATTCTCCATCAGCAGCCGGTGGCGGGGGATCTCCGCCGGGTTTCCGCGGCCCTGAAAATGGTGACGGATATGGAGCGTATCGGCGACCAGGCGGCAGATATCGCAGACATCGTCATTGATATGAACGAAAAGCTTCCGGATAAGTTCCTGCATGTGTGCAAGATGGGCGTGGCTGCCATGAAAATGGTGACAGACAGCGTTACGGCTTATGTGGAAGAAGACCTGGAGCTGGCCCGTCAGGTGATTCGGGATGATGATATTGTGGACGGACTGTTTTTAAAGGTAAGAGGGGAAATCCTGGACGCCATCCGCGACGGCGGCAGCAAGGGCGAGGAGGTGCTCGATCTGTTCATGATCACGAAGTATTATGAGCGGATCGGCGACCACGCCACCAATATTGCAGAGTGGGTGGAGTATTCCATTACCGGGGAGCGGTCCAACGAGAATTAAATATCGTCTGAATGCTTGAATTTCTGAGAAAGCTGTGATATAGTTATCTCAGGCAAATGATAGCAGTATTCCGAGAGAATACAAAATGAAAGCCAGAGAGCGGAAGCTCTCTGGCTTTCTTGTCATTTATGGCTGACTTGTTAATTAAAATTATCAGAAAATAATAAAATATTTACACAAATAAAACAATAAAAGAAGAAAAAACTTAAAATAAATTAAAAATAAGTATTGACAAACGGAAGAAGTCCCGCTATAATACAATTAAAGATAAGGAACACGAAAAACAAGACAAAAGCTTCAGAAGAAAGGAAGCGAAAAACAACTCAACTATCTTCTTAAATATAACCCAGTTATATTTAACATAGAGAATGAGTAATCTAAGTAAAGGAGGTACAGTCCAACAGGAACGTAACGAATCACCCTATAATCTGAGAAAAGAGAGGTACGGACCGCCGAAGACTTAAGAGGGACTTCCTAAGAAAGCTTTCAGAAAGATGTCAATCTTAATCAAAAGCAGAATTACGGAAGGCAGGAAAAAAGGTAACCGTAAATCAATCGTTCGATGAGAATCGGTAAAAAAGAAGAAAAAGCCGGATGAGAAAGAAGGAAGAAAAAGCAAACCGGTATAAATGAACTTTACAGAAGATCGAAAAACAAAAACCGAAGACAGAAGAAATCGAACGGAAAAAGTCTATGAGACTTCAAAATAAAAAGAAATAAAAGAAACTGAAAACAGAATAAAGAAATGAGGTATTAGTCCAATGGACAGCATAGTTTAGCAGCGGGTATCAATGAAAGCAGAGTTGATGCCCGCTGATTTGTTGTGTGGGAAAATTCCCCTACTAAAGCATAACACAATATGCTATAATCCATATAGACATCGCGTACCATCATATAAACGCAGTGAAATTCACAGAAAAACGATATGAGGTATCGCAAAATATACAAGGGGAATGATAAAGATGAAGTTTCAAAAAAATAAACAGGGTTTTACCTTAGTGGAGCTTATTGTTGTACTGGTTATTCTGGCAATTCTTGCAGCCTTGCTTGTGCCGGCTTTGACCGGATACATTGACAGAGCCAAAGAAAAGAAAGTGACGGCAGAAGCAAAAGGCATCTGGACTGCCGCGCAGGCAGCGGCTTCTGAGTATTACGGACTGCATATCAATGACACAGCGATGCAGAAGTCTATGACAAATTCCTGTACAATCAATGGGAAGAGATACGTTAATCTGGGCAGAATCTCAAATTCGACATTTTCGGATGAACTGAAGAAGTGGCATACAAAAAATTTGACTGCCAGCCAGATGATTGGCCAGCAGGTACTGATCTACCTGGAAAGCACCGACAAGACGAATCCCCAGTATCAGTTTGGCAATGCCAGTGTTCCGATACAGGGGCAGTCTCTGAAGGTAAATATGAAAAACAATTTTGGAAGCAACGTACCTGGAAATGCAGTATTTATCCAGATATTTTATGATGAAAACTGCAGAGTTCTTGCGCATAACTTTGGGAAAGAGGGCTATCTGGTAACCATGACGGAGGGACAGGCTCCTGTCTGTGAGAAAAACGGAAAGGTGCTATAAAGATGGGCGAAAACAAGGAAGGAGAACGCCATGTCCCTGCAATTCATTTTCGGCAATTCCGGCGCGGGAAAATCCTATACTTTATTTCGGAGTGTGATCGAGGATTCCATCCGGCATCCGGATCAAAGCTATCTGGTGATCGTGCCGGAGCAGTTTACCATGCAGACCCAGAAGGAGCTGGTGCGGCTGCATCCGGACGGCGGTATCCTGAATATTGACATTTTAAGCTTTCAGCGGTTGGCTTACCGAGTGTTTGAGGAGACCGGAACCCGGGTGGGAAAGGTACTGGAGGAGACCGGTAAGAATCTGGTGCTGCGGAAAATCGCCCAGGAGCGAAAAGGGGAACTGAAGGTCCTCGGTGGGAATTTGAAGAAAATGGGGTATATCAGTGAGATTAAATCACTGATTTCCGAGCTGACCCAATACGCAGTGACGGAGGAGGCGCTGGCGGATTTCCTGGAGAAGAGTAAGGAGAAGCCTCATCTATATTATAAATTGTGCGACGTGCAGGTCCTCTACAAGGCGTTTCACGCCTATCTGGCGGATCAGTATATTACGGCGGAGGAGCTGCTGGAGGTGCTGTGCCGGGTGGTGGAGCGCTCAGAGATGATCCGGGAGAGCGTCATTGTGCTGGACGGCTTTACCGGCTTCACGCCGATTCAGAATAAGTTGATGCAGAAGCTGATGCTGTACGCAAAGAAGGTTATGGTGACGGTGACCATCGATGAGAGGGAGAATCCCTATCATGTGGAGGGGGAGCACCAGCTTTTTTACCTGAGTAAGAAGACTGTGGCGGGATTGAAGCGGCTGGCACAGGAAGTGGACGTAAAGGAAGAAGAGCCTGTCTGGGTTCATCCCGGGGAGAAGAGCCGGTTCGCGGCAGGCGGCGAGCTCCAGTGGCTTGAGCAGAATCTGTTCCGGCTGCGGTGGCAGCGATATCCGCAGAATTCCGGGCAGATCAGCCTTCACATTTTAAAAAATCCCGAGGAGGAGGTCGCCTGGGCAGCAGGCCGGATCCGGGAGCTGATTCGGGAGAAGAATTATCACTACCGGGATTTTGCCCTGATTACCGGAGACATGGAGAGCTACAGCCCGGTGCTGGAGCGAATACTGGCGGATTATGAGATCCCCTGCTTCCTTGACAATAAGCGCAGCATCCTGAAGAATCCCTTTGTAGAATTTATCCGGGCGCTGCTGGAGATTGCGGAGCAGGATTTCTCTTACGAATCGGTGTTCCGGTACCTGCGGAGCGGCCTGTCCGGTATGGAGCCGGAAGAGGTGGATCTGCTGGAAAATTATGTGCTGGCGCTGGGTGTTCGCGGCGCGAAGCGATGGGAAGAACGTTTTATTCGTAGTTATAAAGGACTCACGGAGGAAGAACTGGAGCAGATTGACAGTTACCGGGCAAGAGTGGCAGAGGACTTACTTCCCTTTGTGAAAATACAGCGGAAAAAGGCGGTGGATGTCCGTACCAGGACGACGGCGCTCTATGAGTTGATTGCGAAAAAAGGGATTCAGGGCAGACTGGCGGTCTTTGAGGAACGCTTCAGGCGGGAACATAATCAGGTGCTGGCCAAGGAGTATCATCAGATATACGGAATCCTGATGGATTTGCTGGATAAGCTGGTGGATCTGCTGGGTGAGGAAGAACTGACCATTCGGGAGTATACGGAGATTTTGGAGGCCGGTTTTGCGGAGGTCAGGGTCGGCGTGATCCCGCCCGGAGTCGATCAGGTCATGGCCGGAGATATGGAGCGTACCCGTCTGAAAGACGTTAAGGTACTCTTTTTCCTGGGCGTCAATGAGGGCAGCGTTCCAAAGAATATGTCCCGGGCAGGTCTGTTATCGGATATGGAGCGGGAACAGCTTCGAATATCCGGTATGGAGCTGGCTCCGACAGCCCGGGAGCAGGGCTATATTCAGCGGTTTTATCTGTATCTGAATCTGACGAAGCCATCGGACCAGCTTTATCTTTCCTGTACGCTGCTGGACAGCGGCGGCAAGGCGCTTCGTCCGTCCTATCTGATGAATGTGATGAAACGGTTATTCCCGGAACTGGAATTAAAGCAGGAGACGGTGCAGCGGGAAAACGGACTTCCGCGAACGGAACGGGAGGGCGTGCGCCTGCTTATCGAGGGTCTGAAAGAGTACAGGGAGGGGCGGGGCAGCGCGCAGTTCTATGAGCTGTACCGCTGGTACGCGAAGCAGGAGCGGTACGAGGAAAAGCTGACCCAGCTTCTGGACGGGGCATTTTCTGCCCATCAGGATACGAAGCTTGGCAAGGCAGTAGCCCATGCCCTGTACGGAACGGTGCTGGAGAACAACGTGACCAGACTGGAGCAGTACGCAGCCTGCGCTTACGCCCATTTCCTCATGTATGGATTGAAGTTGTCCGAGCGGGAGCAGTACGAGTTTGCGCCGGTGGACATGGGAAATATTTTTCATGAGACGCTGGAGGCATTTTCGAAGAAGCTGGATGCCAGCGACTATACCTGGAAGACCCTGCCCCGGGAAGTGGCGGATGAATGGGTGGAAGAATGTCTGGCCTCTTTGACCGTAGATTATGGCAATACGGTATTGAACAGCTCTGCCCGCAACAGCTATATGATTCGTCGAATGGCCCGGATTCTGAAACGGACGGTCTGGGCGCTTGGGGAGCAGATTCGAAAAGGGATGTTTACACCGGAAAATTATGAGATTTCATTTTCCGGCGTGTCGGATCTGGAAGCCATCAATATCGAATTATCTCCGGAGGAGCAGTTGAAGCTCCGGGGACGGATCGACCGGGTGGATACCTGCGAGGATGCGGAGCATGTGTATGTGAAGGTCATTGATTATAAGTCCGGAACTACGTCGTTTCAGCTGTTGGCGCTGTACCATGGACTGCAGCTGCAGCTGGTGATTTATCTGAACGCGGCCATGGAGCTGATGAAGAAGGAGCATCCTGACAAAGAGGTACTCCCGGCTGGCGTACTGTATTATCAGATACAGGATCCGGTACTGGATATGGATGGAGAGGAAGCGGATGTGACAGCCCGGGTACTGGAGAAGCTGAAACCAAATGGGCTTATCAATGGGGATCCGGAGATTATTAAGCGCCTCGATCAGTCTATGCCGGGACGGTCACAGGTGCTGCCCATTGCTTATAATAAAGATGGTTCCCTGCGTGCCGGTTCTCCGGTGGCCAGCGGCGAACAGTTCGCGGCACTTTCGCGTTATGTCAACCGAAAAATCCGGAAGATTGGCTCAGAGGTGCTGGATGGCCGGATGGACGTGAATCCATACGAACTGAAGGGGAAGACGGCCTGCGATTACTGCGCCTACAGCGGCGTCTGTGGGCTGGACAGCAAGACCGGGGGCTTTCACAGGCGGAGACTGCCTATTTTCGGGGATGATGAAATCTGGAAGCGGATAGAGGAGGAAGAACTGTGAGCGTCAGATGGACCGAGGAACAGAAAAAAGTCATTGATGTGAGAAATAAAAATGTGCTGGTTTCTGCGGCTGCCGGTTCCGGTAAGACGGCGGTTCTGGTGGAACGGATTCTTTCTCTGGTCTGCGGAGAGGGCGAGGACGAAAAACCGCTGGATGTGGACCGGCTTCTGGTGGTGACCTTTACGAAAGCCGCTGCGGCGGAGATGCGGGAGCGTGTGGGGCTGGCCCTGGAGAAACGGCTGGAGGCGGATCCGGAAAATGAACATCTGCAGAAGCAGCAGACGTTGATTCACAGCGCGCAGATTACCACCATTGACAGCTTCTGCCAGTATGTGATTCGAAATTATTTTCATCAGATTGATCTGGATCCGGCGTTCCGTATCGGGGACGAGGGCGAGCTGAAGCTATTGAAAGGTGATGTGGTGCAGGAGCTTCTGGAGGAGCATTACGGCGCTGAGGATCCGGAAGAACGGGCAAGATTCACGGAATTTGTGGAGGTCTATGCCACCGGAAAAAGCGATGTGGCCATTGAAAATCTGATTTTGCAGCTCTATGAGTTTGCGGTGAGCTATCCCTACCCGAAGCGATGGCTTGCGGAGTGTATGGAGCCTTATAGGGCGCAGACGGAGGGAGATCTGGAGCGTAGTCCCTGGATGCAGTTTTTGATGAATTATGTAAACCGGACATTTGCGGATCTGGAACAGGAAATTCGGAGAATGCTGGATATCTGCCATCTGCCTGGTGGACCTTATATGTATGAAGATGCGGTACAGGCGGATTTGCTTCAGGTGCAGGAGCTTCTGAGCTGCCGTGGTTATGAGAACATCCGGGAGCGGTTGACGGATCTTTCCTTTGCGCGGCTTTCCACAAAGAAGGATCCGAATGTGGAAGAAGAACGGAAGAATCAGATTAAGGCCTTTCGGGAGAGTATGAAAAAGAGCCTGAAGGACCTGAAAGAGAAGTTTTTCAATCTGCCCCTTACCGGTGTACTGGATGTAATTCAGAAGGCGGCTCCGACGACGGCGGTGCTGCTTTCCCTGACGGCGGAATTCGCAGATCGGTATCAGGAGAAGAAGCGGCTTAAAAATCTGGCGGATTTTCCGGATCTGGAGCATCTGGCACTGGAGATTCTGGTGGAGGATGTGGAGACCGGAGAGGATAGCAGGATGAAGATTGTGCCGACCGACGCGGCGCGGGAGCTGTCTGCCCGGTACGCACAGATTATGATTGACGAGTACCAGGACAGTAACCTGATTCAGGAGATTATTCTAAACAGCGTAAGCCGCGGACAGGGCATTCCCAATGTGTTCATGGTGGGTGACGTGAAGCAGAGCATCTACCGGTTTCGTCTGGCCAGGCCGGAGCTGTTTATGGAGAAGTATCATACTTATCCGCAGAGTGATGAGGCGGCGGAGATTCGGATTGATTTGCATAAGAATTTCAGAAGCCGGAGAGAGGTGCTGGAGGGGACGAACGATGTCTTCGAGAAGCTGATGACGGAAGCCGTGGGCGGCATCACCTATGACAGCGCGGCGGCGTTGTATCTGGGAGCGGAGATGCCGGAGCCGGAGAGTGGAATTAACGTGTCAGAACTGTTATTGTTAGAGAAAAACAAGGATTCCCTGCCCGAGACAGAGGACACGGACCAGGCCGAGCTGACCGACCGGGAGTTGGAGGCCCATGCGGCAGCCGACTGCATCCGCCGGGTCATGGCAGAGGGAAAAGTCTGGGATCGGGAAGCCGGAGCTTTTAGATCAGTGCGCTATGGGGATATTGTGATTCTGCTCCGCAGCCTGACCGGATGGGGTGATGTGTACGCCCGGGTATTGAACGCGGCGGGTATCCCGGCCCATACGGAATCCAGGACCGGATATTTTACCACGATCGAGATTCAGACCCTGTTAAATCTTTTGCGTATCGTGGATAATCCCAGACAGGATATCCCGCTGGCGGCGGTGCTGAAATCTATGATTGGCGGATTTACGGATGTGGAGCTGGCAAAGATTAAGAGCGCGTATCCGGATGTGAAGTTTCATGAGGCGTGCAGAAAGTATGCAGAAAAGAAAAAGAAGGAAAATGTAAAAAAGCAAGATGCAAAAGGGAAGGATGCGGAGTGTACAATAGAAGTACAAATCCAGGAGAAACTTCAGACCTTCTTCCATAATCTCCGCACCTACCGCGAACATGCCGAATTCCTCCCCATCCATGAACTCATCGAGGAGCTTCTCAGGATCACCGGCTACGGCGACTACCTGGCGGCAGAGCCGGCGGGGACCCAGCGGGAGGCCAATGTGCGGATGCTCATTGAGCGAGCCATTGCCTTTGAGAAGACCAGCTACCGGGGACTGTTCCATTTTGTAAGGTATATGGAGCAGCTGCAGAGCTATAAGGAAGACTTCGGCGAGGCCGGTATTCTGGGTGAAAATGAAAATGCGGTCCGTATTATGACCATTCACAAGAGTAAAGGTCTGGAATTCCCTGTTGTCATCGTGGCCGGACTTGGCAAGAGCTTTAACCGGCAGGATATCCGGAGCCGGGTCGTGATTCACCCGGAGCTGGGCGTAGGCGTAGATTGGGTGGACGCCGAGCTTCGTACCCGCACCGCCTCGCTCCCCAAACGGGTGCTGCAAAAGGCTCTGGATCTGGAGATGCTGGGAGAGGAGCTGCGCGTCCTCTATGTGGCATTTACCAGAGCGAAGGAAAAACTGATTCTGCTGGGCAGTGCGGCAAAGCTGGAGGAAAAGATGGGAAAAAGCCTGTCTTTTCGCACGATTTCCACGGCAGGAACTTACCTGGACTGGGTGCTTCCGGCTGTGGCGGGAAGTGGGGAGAGTCCCTTCGAAGTAAAAACAGTGACACTGGAAGGTCAGACGGAAGAAGCGCTGATCCGGCAGATGGAAAAGGAAGAACAGTGGGAGATTTTCGCCCACCCGGAGGAGCTTCCGGGAACAGACGAGGAGTATGCGAAGCTTCTGGAGAAACAGCTGTCCGACACTTACCCGTGGCAGGAGGATATCACCCTGCAGGGCAAGTTCAGTGTATCAGAATTGAAGAAAATGGGACAGACGGAAGAGGAGGATGCGGATACCCTTCTCTATCCGGCGGAAGAAATTGTGCCTTATATTCCGCGGTTTATGTCAGAGAAGGAACCGATCAGCGGAGCAGCCAGAGGTACGGCTTATCACCGGGCTCTGGAATGTCTGGATTTCCGGGAATTGTATCATTCGGAAAAGGTGAAGGAAGGACTGGCGCGGCTGGTGGAAGAGGGGCGGATGACGCAGGAGCAGGCGGACGTGGTACGCCCCTACGATATCTATGCCTTTGCACGGACGCCGTTGGCGAAGCGCATGAGCGCAGCCCGGGCTCGGGAAGAATTCCATACAGAGCAGCCCTTCGTAATCCGGATGCCCGCCCGGGAGCTTGAAATCGGCTGCGGAAGCGACGAGCCGGTTCTGATCCAGGGAATCATTGACGCCTGGTTCTATGAAAAAAATGAAAATGGGGAAAACGAGATCGTGGTTGTGGATTATAAGACCGATTTCGTGAAAGACGGTGGAGAACTTCTGAAAAAATACAAAAAGCAGCTGGATTATTATCAGCTGACCCTGGAGCGGCTCACCGGAAAACGGGTAAAGGAGAAGATTATTTATTCCTTCTGCCTGGAAGAGGAGATACATGCTCTCCGGTTGAATCCCCACAATAGATTGTGTATAATGAGCGGAGAAAAAACGTCAGCTTGCAGTTCCGCACAAATTGATTATTACGAAAGATAGATAAAGGAGTAACGACATGCCAGTATTCGATTTTAACAGCGCCCCGGCAGGCGCCCCGAAGGAGCCGGAGTGTACCTATACTACATACCGCACTAATTGCACAGAGGCCAGCCCGGAGCAGCCGATTCTTCTGCTTGACAATACAAAGCGTCAGTGGGAGCATCATTCCTGCGGCGTATTCACGAACCCGGCCAAGCAGACGGCCTTTGAATTCAAGGAAGAAGACGGAAAATTCAACGCGGATATTCTTTTGATTGACGCCCGTTTTGTGAGCCTGATCAAATGGCTGGGCGAGCATCAGATCCACGTACGCCTGTCCGGTGCCAACCGGGAGGACGGATATGCCGTATACAAGATTCGGGAGACAGCCTTTGGCGGCGGCACCAAGCTTTCCGCAGAGGACGGCTTTCTGCAGTTTATGATCGACCGGCTTTTTGCCAGCAACGCGCCTTCCGAGGAAGAAACGGATGAAGATCAGGACGAGGTCGGCGACGACATGAAGCTGACCAGTCTCCAGAGCATCACTGATTTCATGACCTGTGCAGGCCGTACACTTCCGGACAATATTCAGCTCTGGGCCAGAAGAAACCTGGCGGTGGCCCACTCCCATGAAGTATCCCCGGAGGAAAAGCGTCACGCCCAGAGGGCCCTGTCCATTATGATGAATATTCAATGGAAGAGCAATTATTTTGAAGCCATTGATCCGAAGGAAGCCCGCAGAATTCTCGATGAAGAGCTCTACGGCATGGAGAAAGTAAAGCAGCGTATTATCGAAACCATCATACAGATTAACCGTACCCATACACTTCCGGCTTACGGACTGCTTCTGGTGGGACCGGCCGGAACCGGAAAATCCCAGATCGCCTATGCGGTGGCGCGTATCCTGAAGCTGCCGTGGACCACCCTGGACATGAGCTCCATCAACGATCCGGAGCAGCTGACCGGAAGCTCCCGTGTCTATGCCAACGCGAAGCCGGGTATCATCATGGAGGCGTTTTCCATGTCAGGCGAGTCCAATCTGGTGTTCATTATCAATGAGCTGGACAAGGCCAACGCCGGAAAGGGCAACGGCAATCCCGCAGATGTGCTGCTGACACTGCTGGATAACCTGGGCTTCACCGACAACTACATGGAATGTATGGTGCCCACCGTAGGCGTGTACCCAATCGCCACAGCCAACGATAAGAGCCAGATCAGCGCGCCGCTCATGTCCCGTTTTGCGGTGATTGATATTCCGGATTACACGGAAGAAGAGAAAAAGGTGATTTTTTCCAAATTTGCGTTGCCGAAGGTGTTGAAGCGCATGAGCCTTCGTAAGGATGAGTGCATCGTGACGCCGGAAGGCCTGGACGCAGTCATTGCCAAGTATGCGGATACGACCGGAATCCGCGACCTGGAGCAGGCGGCGGAGCATATCGCGGCCAATGCGCTGTACCAGATTGAAGTAAATGAAGTAAAAGCCGTGAAATTTGATGCACAGATGGTGGAAGAACTGTTAGGATAAAATTTTATATAAGACGAACGAAATGGCGCAGGTTACCCCATGGGAAGCTGCGTCATTTTTGAGATCGGAAGCTATCTGTTTCATTTTGTGAGGTATGGGGTTCTTGCTGCGTTTTTCGCAAGAGAAAATATCCCATGACTCCGTCAAAATTTCCATATTTACAAAAAGAAAGGTAGATAGTATGCTCTAGTGAGGGAGAGATTTACCATGAGTGAAAATATGAAACAATCAAAGGGGATTGAAATGGTCAGCGGTTCGCTGCGGAAAAGACCATTCATACGGCTTTTTTGCTCTGCGGCCTTATAGGACTTCTGACAGGCGGAATCTGTTTTTCCTTTGCGAAGGGGATGCTGTCGCTGATGAACACCAAGCCGGAGCTTATTGATGGTGCGGTTTTATATCTGAAAATCTATGCCGTCGGCATGCCGGCTATGGGTATCTACAATTTTGGCAACGGCGTCATGAGCGCTTCGGGCGATACAAAGCATCCGCTGATGTATCTTGCTTTTGCGGGTGTAATCAATGTGATTCTGAACCTGTTTTTCGTTATTGAGTGTCACATGGCGGCGGAAGGCGTGGCTCTGGCCAGCGCTATTTCCCAGTATCTGTCGGCATTTCTGATTCTGGCACATCTGATGAGGCGCTCAAAGCGGTGTAAATTCCTTCGATGCAGTGACCGTATCGGGAAATGCGGCAGCCACCAACGCAGATACCATTATTTTCAATGTGATGTACGCTTTTTATACCGGCTGCACCAGCTTTATGGGGCAGAACCGCGGCGCCGGGCAGAGAAAGCGGGTGTTAAAAAGCTATTTTATTAGTTTGTTTTATTCCTTTGCCATCGGCGCGATTCTGGGCGGCTTGCTTTTTGTGTTCGGGCGGCAGTTTCTAAGCCTCTTCGCCACCGAGGCGGCGGTCTTGGATGTGGGCATGCAGCGAATCCGGATTATGGCCTTTTCCTATATGATTTCGGCTTTTATGGACTGCACCATTGCGGCCTCCAGAGGACTTGGAAAGAGCGTGGCGCCGACGGTCATCGTGATTTTGGGATCCTGCGTGTTTCGAATTGCATGGATTTACACGGTTTTCGCATATTTTCATACGATTCCGTCACTTTATCTGCTGTATTTCTTCTCCTGGACGATCACGTCGGTGGCGGAGATTCTTTACTTTGTACACACCTGGCGGAAAATGGTGCGTGAGGGGCAGTTATAAGGACAGCCTAAGGGAAATGATTTCGCGAGTCGCGTGAATGGAACCACAGAAAATGAGTATTTGAGGAACAGGTATGGAAAATTTTGAAGATAATTTGTTTTTAAAGGCCAATCTGGAGAAAGAAATTCCGATTCTGCGGACGCAGATCCAGAATCTCTACGAGCAGCTTGACCGGAAATTTCACCTACAGGGGGCTATGGTGCCGATTACCTTCGGCATGGATACGGACTGTCTGGGCTCCTACACCCGGGGCAGTCACAATGAGAAGGAGCATTTTCATTTTTCTCTGCTTTTTATCGGCTATGCGGTGAAGCATCCGCTGAGCAAAGAGGAGCGGACAGATCTCTACCGCCATGAATACGCCCATTACATGCAGTACAATATGCCGATTCCGAAGCAGTATCAGTGGCAGTCAGGCACCCACGGCAGCGCCTGGAAATACTGTTGTTCCCTGGTGGGCGCAGCACCGACGCCCTATTACAAGGCAGGCGAGGCATTGATGAAGCATAATTACGACAAGGTCCTGAAAAATCCGATTCACGATAAGACGGTCCCTCTGCGGGATCGGTATCGGCGGGAGCAGGAGCATAAGAAAGCGAAAGACAGCGTAATTCAGTATCAAATCGGTGAGCAGGTGTCTCATCCCAAATTCGGGCATGGCAGGGTGGAAAAAGTAGAGCAGAAAACGGGCTCGGTGAATCTGCATATCCGGTTTGAAGATGGGGTGCGGAAGATTGATCAGAAGTGGCTGATTCGGTCGAAGTATCAGAAAAAAGGATTGAATCTTGATCAATCTCAATGATTCGTCGTTTCAAAAGCATTAAAAGCATCAAAACGGCGTGGTTTTGCTTGCGTACAGTGGAATATGGGAGTATAATGATATCAATATTTTCGCTTGAGTTTAAAAGCTTTAATAGGATATTCGGCAAACCAGATGAAAGTCTGGGACGCAAAGCTAAAGGGCCTGTAAAATGGCAGCCAGTTGCATGAAATGAGGTGCACTGTCTGTTTGGCAGTGCTTTTTTATGGTAAAATAAAGCTTCATCAGATACATAGGAATTGTTGGATATTTTGATATTGTAAAAAAGGAAAATAGCAGAATAGCAGGAATAGAAGAAAAATGAAAGGAAAAAGAATAATTGCAGGCATTTTGCTTGCGGGAATTTTAGCAGTCACCCTGACAGGGTGTAAAAATACAGACAGCAGTAAAAAAGAAACCGAAAAGCCGGTCATTACACTCGGCAGCGACAGTTATCCACCCTATAATTATCTGAATGAGGATGGTGTGCCGACGGGCATAGATGTAGAACTGGCTACGGAAGCATTCAAAAGAATGGGCTATCAGGTGGAGGTTGTCCAGATTAACTGGGAGAAGAAAAAGGAACTGGTGGAGAGCGGAGAGATTGACTGTATCATGGGTTGTTTTTCCATGGAAGGACGCCTTGACGATTATCGCTGGGCGGGACCGTACATAGCAAGCCGTCAGGTGGTTGCGGTAAATGAGAACAGTGATATCTATAAACTGAGTGACTTGGAGGGAAAGAACCTGGCTGTCCAGTCCACAACCAAACCGGAAGGCATCTTCCTGAATCGGACGGATGAGAGAATTCCAAAGCTGGGTAATCTGATCAGCCTGGGACACAGGGAGCTGATCTATACGTTTCTTGGAAAAGGATATGTAGATGCAGTTGCAGCACACGAGGAATCTATCGTTCAGTATATGAAGGATTATGATGCAAGCTTCCGTATTCTGGAAGAGCCTCTGATGATCACCGGAATAGGTGTCGCTTTTGCAAAAGATGATGACAGAGGAATCTGTGAGCAGATGGGGCAGACGTTGGAAGAAATGCGTCAGGATGGCACATCCCTGAAAATCATTGAAAAATACCTGGATGATCCCCGGAAGTACCTGGAGGTGGATGATCTTGGATATTAAGAGAAAGAAAAAAGAAAAACGGATCCAGCTGCTCGGAGGTTTGATTGGAATCTGTGTGGCAGTAGTCTCTCTGTTTTATTTCTTCCACGCAGAAAAAGCGGAAGCAGAGAAAAGAATGGTGGAGATTGTAAACTATGTGAAAGTGCAGTGCTCCACCTACACCCATTATAATGAATCTTCGGAATCCAAAAGTCTTCTCCGTGCCATTGAAAGTGCTAGACAGATGAGCACGAATATCGATACGGAAATAGAAAACGGCGGTCAGCTAAGTCGGGATTTTCTGAAAGAAAACCTGCAGACTCTCTGGGTGGATGGTATCATTATACTGGATGCAGAGGGAAAGATGGACTGTGAATACAGTATGGATGAGTCTCTGACTAATGAGATCACGGAGTATCTGCAAAAAGACATTATCATGGATTTTGACGGATATGAAGAAAGAACTTATTCAGAACGGTTTAACAGGAAAGACGGATCACATATTGACATTGCAGCCTGTGCCAGAAAAGATGCACCAGGTATCGTTGCGACCTATTATTACACATCTCCTGAATTTGCCAGAAACTATACGCTGACGATACAAGGGCTTTTAAATGGTTATAGTGTCCAGAAAGATGGAACGATTATTGTTGCAGACGAGGGAATCGTTGTTGCCAGCAATGATGAGAGCCTGTTAGGGCAGAATACAACCGACAACGAAGTTGTTCAGGCAATGAAAAAGCATACAGACAGTCAGCACATTTATCATTTGAAGAACGAAGGAGCCGGATGCTACGGAATCATGCTGAAGCAGCGTGATTATTATATCTATGCGTATCTTTCGGATACGGAAGTATTCAGTAATCTTCCATTAAGTGTGATAAGTGTTATTTTTCTTTATTTTCTGATATTCAGCACATTCTGGTTCTGGACATACAGAATAAAGCAGGCACATCAGAAACAGGAACAGGAAAAAGATGAAAAATATAAGACAGAACTTCTGATAGCTGCAAAAAAGGCAGAAGCCGCCAATGAGGCAAAAACGGAGTTTCTCCAGCGGATGAGCCATGATATTCGGACTCCGATCAATGGAATCTGCGGTTTGGTCAATATGGCAGACCATTACGCAGATGATATGGAGAAGCAGACAGAATACAGGACAAAGATTAAAGAGGCATCTAATCTGTTGCTGGAGCTGGTAAACGATGTTCTGGACATGAGTAAGCTTGAGTCAGGTGAAATCGTTCTGGAAGAGATTCCGTTTAATCTGAGCAGTATTTTCAGGGAAGTATTTGTTGTGATCGAGCAGATGGCTGCAGAACAGAATATCCGGATCATGTGGGAGAAAAAAGAAATTACACACCGCGATTTTATTGGAAGTCCGGGGTATGTGAAACGTGTGATGATGAATATTCTGTCGAATGCGGTGAAATATAACAGAGAAAACGGAGAAATTTATATCAGCTGCATAGAAATTCCATCCAAACAGCCCGGAATGACGACAATGGAATTTGTCTGCCGGGATACAGGAATCGGAATGACTGAGGAGTTCCAGAAACGTGTGTTTGAACCATTTGCACAGGAACACACAGGAAGCCGAACAAAATTTACAGGAACAGGCCTGGGAATGCCGATTTCAAAGAAGCTGGTCGAAAAAATGGGCGGAACGATTACCTTTGAAAGTGAAGAAGGTGCGGGAACCACATTTGTGATCCGGGTTCCGTTTAAAATAGATCCGGATGTGGATAAACGTGAAGAACAGAAGAATGTATCCGAAAAATCTATAAAGGGGCGGCATATTCTTCTGGCAGAGGATAACGAGCTGAACATGAAAATTGCAGAGTTTATGCTTCAGAATGAAGGTGCTGATGTGACAAAGGCATGGAATGGACAGGAAGCTGTTGAACTGTTCAGAAATAGTGAACAGGGTGAATTTGATGTTATTCTTATGGACATTATGATGCCGGTCATGAATGGCTATGAAGCTACAAAGAGGATCCGGGCTTTGGACAGAGAGGATGCAAAGAAAATACCAATCATTGCAATGACAGCAAATGCGTTTACGGAGGACAGAATAAGAGCAAAAGAAGCAGAAATGGACGAACATATCTCTAAGCCTGTTGATGTGAAGCTATTGGTAAAGGTAATTCATGAATTGCTGAATTAGCGGAAAATAATTTCAGATAGGGGATTCGTAATGAAAAAGAAAAAATGGAACAGAGCTTTGGCTGTGCTTTTTGTGATGATGACTGCCGTAACACTTCTTTCGGGCTGCGGCAGCAAAAGCGCGGAAAAAGAAGATGCAGAAACAATCACGGTGTATTTATGGAGCACAAGCCTGTATGAAAAATATGCGCCATACATCCAGGAACAGCTTCCGGACATCCAGGTTGAATTTGTCGTGGGAAATAACGATCTGGATTTCTACAAATTTCTGAATGAAAATGGTGGATTACCGGATATTATAACCTGCTGCCGCTTTTCCCTGCACGATGCAAATCCCCTGAAAGACAGTCTGATGGACCTTTCCACAACCAATGTGGCAGGCGCTGTCTATGACACCTACCTCAGCAATTTTATGAATAAGGATGGAAGCGTAAACTGGCTCCCGGTGTGTGCGGATGCCCATGGATTTGTGGTGAATAAAGATCTTTTTGAAAAGTATGATATTCCTCTTCCAACAGATTACGAAAGCTTTATCTCTGCCTGCCAGGCATTTGACAAAGTGGGCATTCGCGGGTTTACGGCAGACTATTATTATGATTATACCTGTATGGAAACACTGCAGGGGCTGTCTGCATCAGAACTTTCTTCCATAGATGGACGTAAGTGGCGTACCGCCTACAGTGACCCGGATAATACAAAGAGAGAAGGTCTGGACAGTACCGTCTGGCCGGAGGCTTTTGAACGTATGGAGCAGTTTATCCGGGATACCGGTCTGAGCCGGGATGATCTGGATATGAATTACGACGACATCGTTGAGATGTATCAAAGTGGTAAGCTTGCCATGTACTTCGGCAGCTCTTACGGTGTAAAAATGTTTCAGGATCAGGGTATAAACACAACATTTCTGCCATTCTTTCAGGAGAACGGTGAAAAGTGGATTATGACTACGCCATATTTTCAGGTGGCTTTAAACAGCGACCTGTCAAAGGATGAAGCACGTCGAAAGAAAGCAATGAGGGTACTGAATACAATGCTTTCAGAGGATGCACAGAACCAGATCATTTACGATGGACAGGATCTGTTAAGCTACAGTCAGGATGTGGATATGCAGCTTACGGAATATCTGAAGGATGTGAAATCTGTGATCGAAGAAAATCATATGTATATCCGAGTTGCGTCAAATGACTTTTTTTCTGTTTCCAAGGATGTGGTTTCCGGGATGATCTCAGGAGAGTACGATGCAGAGCAGGCCTATGAGGCATTTAACAAGCAGCTTCTTGAAGAGAACTCCACTTATGAGAATATCGTGCTGGATTCACAGAAATCCTATTCCAACCGTTTTCATAGCAGTGACGGAAATGCAGCATATTCTGTTATGGCAAACACCTTGCGCGGCATTTATGGGACAGATGTGCTGATCGCAACCGGAAACAGCTTTACAGGAAATGTGCTGAAGGCCGGTTATACTGAAAAAATGGCCGGTGATATGATCATGCCAAATGGTCTTTCGGCTTACAGCAGTAAGATGAGCGGAGCTGAACTAAAAGAGACAGTGAAAAGCTTTGTAGAAGGCTACCAGGGTGGTTTCATTCCGTTCAACCGCGGCTCTCTGCCTGTGCTCAGCGGTATTTCTGTGGAGGTCAAAGAAAGAGAGGATGGTTATACACTGAGCAAAGTTACGAAGGACGGAAAACAAATTCAGGACAAGGATACCTTCACAGTAACCTGTCTTGCGATACCAAAACACATGGAAGCGTATCCGGCAGGTGAGAACATTGTATTTGATGGAGGCGATGCCACTGTAAAAGAGACCTGGACAGGATATATTTCAGATGGTGATGCCATTCTTGCAGAGCCAGAAGACTACATGACTCTGAGGTGAGAAGAATGGATATTAAGAATCATAACACAGACAGAAAGAAGCCTGTCATGAGAAAACGATTAAGGATAGAGGTCTTTATTGTTGCTTTTGTGGGAATTGTTCTGCTGGTTTTCCAATATTTTAGATTTGTGTCGAAAACTATTTATGAGGAAAGTGTTTCTCATCTGACAGAGGTTTTTCATCAGTCTGATAATATGCTGCGGGAACTGACAGATAAGAACCTGACCTATCTTCATATGTGGGGTGAGAATCTGCAGGATATTTCCAACGAAGACGAAATTCGTGATTATATAAAGAAAGCGCAGGCAGATGCCGGCTTTTTAGACTTCTTTTTCCTGTCAGCAGACGGAAACTATAAGATGACAACAGGAGAAACAGGGTATCTTGGATTACAGGAAAATATGGAAGAGGAGATCCGGCAGGGAAATGATGTGATAGCGAATGCAGCAGTTCCCGGAAAATCTCAGCTGCTAGTTTTTGCCACTCCAAGATCTCATGGGATCTATCAGGATTTTGAATATGATGCGATCGCCATTGCGTATGAAAATGCTGATATCGTAGATGTGCTGGATATTTCTGCTTTCAATGGAAATGCTCAGAGTTTTATTGTTCATCCGGATGGCCGTGTTGTGATTGATCATTCTTCTGAGTCATGGGGAAATGTGTATAGTTTTTTCGGTGTCCTGAGAGAGCATTCAGATATGTCCGAAAAAGAGATTAATGAGCTTTTGGAGAAGTTCAAAGCGGGACGTACCGATGCGATGCTGCTGAAGCTGGATGGAAAGAACTACTATCTGGTCTATGAAAAATCGAATATTCAGGACTGGGTGTTTTTGGGGCTGGTCCAGGCGGATATCGTCAATGCCAGTATGAACAGTCTTCAGCATAGTACAATACTCCTTGTCGGTGCGATTGTATTCTGTATTGCTGCATTTTTTATCAGTCTGATTATTCAAAAAGGCAGAACAGACCTCAGGAAAAAGGATACGGAGATTCTGTATCGTGACGAACTGTTTCAAAAGCTTTCCATGAATGTGGATGATGTTTTTCTGATGCTGGATGCAAAAACCTACAAGACGGATTACGTCAGTCCAAATGCAGAAAAATTGCTGGGCATTACAGTAGAACAGATCCATAAAGATATTTGTATTCTGGGAAAACTGCATCCTGAAGAATCTGAAGCTTCCAAGAAGAATTATCTGAAAGAAATCAAGGTTTATGAGCAAAAGGAATGGGATTTTGAATGTGTTCATCAGAAAACAGGGGAAAAACGATGGTTTTATATTGTTGCAATGGGCAGCGAGGTAAACGGGCAAAAGAAATATATCCTGGTTATGTCAGATCGTACCTCTGACTGGAAAATGAATCAGGCACTCTCCGAGGCGGTACGCGCAGCGGAGACAGCAAACAGGGCAAAGAGTACCTTCCTCTCAAATATGTCTCACGATATCCGGACGCCTATGAATGCGATTATCGGTTTTTCGACACTTGCTGTAAGTAATATTGATGATCAGAAAAGGGTTCGGGATTATCTGGGCAAGATCCTTTCCTCCAGCAACCATCTGCTCTCGCTGATCAATGATATATTGGATATGAGTCGTATTGAGAGCGGAAAGCTCCATCTGGAAGAAACAGAAGTCAGTCTGTCAGATGTGCTTCATGATCTGAAGACGATTATCAGCGGGCAGATTCATGCGAAGCAGCTGGAACTTTATATGGATGCCATGGATGTTACGAATGAGGATGTCTACTGTGACAAGACTCGACTGAATCAGGTGCTGCTGAATCTCTTGTCTAATGCGGTTAAGTTTACACCGGCAGGCGGAACGGTTTCTGTCCGTCTCAAACAATACCCGGGGACAGTAAAAGGCAGTGAATTGTACGAGATCCGGGTAAAGGATAACGGAATCGGCATGAGTCAGGAATTTGTACAGAAGATTTTTTCTCCTTTTGAGAGAGAGCGGACTTCCACAGTCAGCAGAACCCAGGGTACAGGACTTGGCATGGCGATCACTAAAAATATTGTGGATATGATGAACGGAAGCGTTGAGGTTCAGACAGAAAAGGGCAAAGGCACTGAATTTATTGTTCGTTTGCCATTTCGGATTCAGGCTGAGCGCCACCATACAGAGAAGATCGCAGAATTGGAAGGCCTTAAGGCACTGGTTGTAGATGATGACTTTAATACCTGTGACAGTGTGACAAAAATGCTTGTGAGGGTCGGAATGCGTTCAGAATGGACACTTTCCGGCAGGGAGGCGGTTCTCCGTGCACGTCAGTCGGTGGAACTGGGAGATGCGTTCCACGCTTATATCATTGACTGGCGACTGCCGGATATGAATGGCATTGAAGTTACCCGCCAGATCCGCAGTCTTGGTGATGATACACCGATCATTATACTGACGGCTTATGATTGGTCTGATATCGAAGTAGAAGCAAAGGCAGCAGGAGTGACTGCATTTTGTGCAAAACCTTTATTTATGTCAGATATCAGAGAGACTTTGATGAGTGCTATTGGCCAGAGTCAGTCCGAATCAGAGGATTTGGTTCTTCCGGAAGCAGGTTCGGATTTCAGAGGCAGATGCATACTGCTTGTGGAAGACAATGAACTGAACAGTGAAATTGCGGTGGAGATTCTCAATGAATATGGCTTTCTGGTTGATACTGCAGAAAATGGCACAGAGGCAGTGGAGAAAGTTAAGAATTCGACACCAGGAAATTATGATCTGGTACTGATGGATGTGCAGATGCCGGTAATGAATGGATATGAGGCTACAAAACAGATCCGTGCGCTGGATGATCCGGCACTGGCGGGAATCACTATCCTTGCCATGACAGCCAATGCCTTTGATGAGGACAGAAAGAAAGCCCTGGAATGCGGTATGGATGGATTCTTATCCAAACCAATTGTGATAGAGGAGTTGATCAGCATCTTACACGACAGCCTGCAGGATTAGGCAGCAGCAACAGAACTTATCGGGCAGAAGAAATTGTGTTGGAAGAAATGTATATAGATAATACCTTGCCGGACTTCATTTTCGATGGAGTCCGGCTTTCTGTATCCGGAAGCAGTATTTCCTGTTCCGGCAAAAAGAATGGAAATTGAGCTTGAAATGCGTTGATAATTTTGCCGATAATATGGTATACTATGTAATAGATTAACGTAGTTTTTGGTGGATTTTATGGTGGAGGATCATAGATGCGATATCTTTCAGTTGCTGAAATAGCGAAAAAGTGGGATGTGTCAGAGCGTAGTGTCAGAAATTACTGCGCCCAGGGGCGTGTGAATGGTGCGTTTCTTACCGGTAAGACATGGAACATTCCGGAAAACGCAGAAAAACCGGAGCGTACCAACAAAAGAAAAGAAGGACCGATTACTCTGTTGGATATTCTGAAAGAGCAGAAGGCAAGTAAATATTCCGGCGGGATCTACCACAAAACACAGATTGATTTGACATACAATTCCAACCATATGGAAGGAAGCCGCCTGACCCACGATCAAACCCGATATATCTTTGAAACCAATACCATCGGTGTAGAAAAAGAAGTTCTGAACGTGGACGACGTGATTGAAACAGCAAATCACTTCCGCTGCATTGACATGATCATTGATCATGCAAAAGCAGCGCTGACGGAGAAGCTCATCAAAGAGCTTCACTTGGTTTTGAAGAACGGCACCAGCGATTCCAGAAAAGATTGGTTTGCTGTTGGCGATTATAAGAAACTTCCGAATGAAGTCGGCGGCATGGATACCGCCCTTCCGGAAGAAGTTGCCGATAAAATGAAGGCCCTGCTGACAGAATATAACGCCAAGGAAGAAAAGACCTTAGAGGATATTCTGGACTTCCATGTGAAGTTTGAGCGGATTCATCCGTTCCAGAACGGCAACGGGCGTGTAGGCAGACTCATTATGTTCAAGGAATGCCTGAAATACAATATCGTTCCGTTCATCATTGAGGACAATCTGAAGATGTTCTATTACCGTGGATTGATGGAATGGGACAATGAAAAAAGCTATCTGACAGATACCTGTCTGACCGCACAGGATAAGTATAAAGCGTATTTGGATTATTTCAGGATTGGGTATTAAGCAAGAAGTGAGGTGCAGCTATGTCGGCAGGATTTACCGGGCATGATGAAAAGTCTCATATCGTCTCATAAGCCCCGTTTTTAAGCGTTTTGTGTGTTGCGATCTCAAATTTACCAAAGATTTACCAATATTTCTGGAGAGTCAGACTTTGTTGATAATGCGGACGGAAAATCAGAAGACAAAGCTGTTCGTGCTGCGAGATATATAACGACCGTGGTTGATAAATTGCTGAACCCTGTCTTAGATCGGGAAATTAAGCACAGGATTTCGTGTGGCATTGGAATACATACAGGTGAGATTACGCTATCAAAAGTTGGCATGAAATCCGTAAAAGTCGTTCCTTTCATGATACTGTACGGCCCCCAGATTGAGGTCGCAACATGATGACCAACACCGGTAACAGCCAGAAGAACGACCAGTACAATGGCACAGGTACGCTTCAATTTGCGGTTATGAAAGTAAATAGCGGACTCTCGCTCAGGCAGTAAACCTATGGAGCGTTTACCTTGCTTCTTTTTACAGGATTGAGTTGTTCCAACCATGCATAAAAGCTTTCCCATACCTGCATTTCTGTTTCCTGACGTCTGTCTTTTCTCTCTTCCGGAGTAAGGTCACGGAACTGCTTTTCCAAAAAGAAAAGCTTGTTGCAGTATGCCAGACCAACTTCAGCCGGGATCATGCTGGGGATTTCCTCTTTCTTAGGAAGAAGCGGCTTTTTGATTTCTTCCTCGGAATTGATATCCAACAGCTTCAGCTTTTTCCGACGCTCCGCTTGGCATCCTCGCCGTTCAGAGACGAGAGTTAATTATCGAGGAAGTTCACATTATGAATACAAGACAATCAAAAAAACAATCGTAAAAAAATACGATTGCATTTTTGCGTATTTCTGCATATAATATATTCAATAAGAACGAAATGGAGGCGATTGATATGCGTGAAACAAGAATAGTGGAGTTCAAGGAAACGATTACGAACACATTTTTAAAAACAGTCAGTGCCTTTTCAAATTATGATGGCGGAACCATTCTTTTTGGTGTAGATGATGATGGAAATATAAAAGGTTTGCCGGATGTCAAGCAAGCTTGTCTGGATATTGAAAATAAAATCAATGACAGCATTACACCGCAGCCGGATTATACGCTTGAAATACAAAATAATGACCAGACGATAAAACTTACTGTGAAAAGTGGACTTCAGAAGCCGTATCTATATAAATCGAAAGCCTACAAGCGGAATGATACAGCAACGATAGAAGTAGACACTCTGGAGTTTTCAAGGCTGGTACTGGATGGAAAAAACATTCGATTTGAAGAATTGCCTTGCAAAGATCAGGAACTGTCCTTTGAAATTTTACATCGTAAACTGAAAGAAACTGTCCGGATTGAAAATTTTGATAAGGATACGCTGAAAACATTAAACTTATATGACGATGTAAATGGATTCAATAATGCGGCAGGAATTTTGGCAGATAAAAATCATTTCCCCGGAATTGATATTGTCAAATTCGGAGAAAACATCAGTATCATTCAAAAGAGATCAACCTTTGAAAATATATCGGTTTTAGAGGTATATGAAAAGGCAATCGAGGTATTCAGAGACTATTATCAATACGAAGTAATACAAGGTGCCGATCGAAAGAAAATGGAGAAAATACCGGAAGCTGCTTTTCGAGAAGCAATCGCCAATGCTCTGATTCATAGAGTATGGGATGTGGATTCACAAATCAGAGTTTCGATGTTTGATGATCGAATCGAAATTGTTTCTCCTGGTGGATTACCGTCTGGAATCACAGAGGAAGAATATCTGTTTGGAAAGCTTTCTGTTTTAAGAAATAGAAATCTTGCCAATGTATTTTATAGATTAGGATTCGTAGAGATATTTGGAACGGGAATTACAAGAATAAAACAACTCTATGCGGAAGCTTTGATAAAACCGGATTTTGAAGTTTCGGAAAATGCTATAAAAATTGTGCTTCCGATATTTGAAAAAAATGCTGATCTGACAGAAGATGAAATTGTAGTTTATAAGCTTTTGAGCAAGACGATGCTGAAGCCGATCAGCGAAGTTGCACCGTATGTACCTTTTGGTAAATCAAAGACAACAAAGATACTGAAAGGTATGTGCGAAAAAGGTGTGATCACAGTGGAAGGAAAAGGCAAGGGTACAAAATATATCATTAGTTAAGTCATAGATTCCTGAAACAATGTTTCGGAAATTCAAAGAAAGCAACAGGTAGTAACAACTTGCTCAATCTTGCTCTGATTTGCCACAATCTGTAATTTCAGAGCATATCACAATAACCACGGAAATCCCTTGCAAAACAGGGCATTCCGGGGCAATTCAAGGAGAAATAAAACAATGATAAAGGTACTTTTTATCTGCCACGGCAACATCTGCCGCAGCACCATGGCTCAATACGTTATGCAGGATCTGGTCACCCGCCACGGCCTTGCGGAGCATTTTTACATCAATTCCGCTGCCACCAGCATGGAGGAAATCGGTAACCCGGTGCATCGCGGTACCCGGGCGAAGCTGAAAGAGGTGGGTATTCCCTGCGGAGACCATCGGGCGGTGCAGATGCAGCGGTCCGATTATGACAAATATGATTATATCATCGGCATGGATAGCTGGAACCGCCGGAACATGATGCGGATTCTTGGCAAAGACCCCGAAGGAAAAGTGTCTTTGCTGTTGGATTATACAGACCATCCGCGGGATATTGCAGATCCCTGGTATACGGGGAACTTTGATGCGACCTATGACGATGTAAAAGCGGGCTGTGAAGCCCTGTTGACACATATTCAAGAGACAGAAGGGAGAAAATGATAATGATAACCATTGAAAAAGAACTCTGCGTTGGCTGCGGAAAATGTGTGAAAGACTGCATCGCCCACAATATTATTTTAAAAGACGGAAAAGCAGAGCCTAAGCGCGACTGCTTCCTCTGCGGTCATTGCGTGGCCGTCTGTCCCAAGGCCGCTGTATCCATTCCGGAATACGACATGGTTGAAGTGGAAGATTATGAAAAGGACAGCTTCATACTGAACTCGGATGTATTACTTCACGCTATTAAATTTCGCCGCAGCATTCGTGATTACAAGGACTGTAAAATTGAGCCGGAGAAAATCGAGAAGTTGATTCAGGCGGGCCGTTATACAGCCACAGCTAAAAATAACCAGAGCAGCCATTTTATTCTGGTGCAGCAGGAGCTTTCAATTTTAAAAGAATTGGTTTGGGATCACATTGACGCGCTGACGAAGATCCCGGCAACAGAGCTTCCGAAGGAACTGATCCCTTTTGCCAGCTTCAACCGTCACAGGAAGGAAGATCCGTCTGACGATTTCCTGTTCCGCAATGCACCCGCTGTCCTGTATATCACTTCCGACTGGGAGCTGGATGCCGGACTGGCGGCCCAGAACATAGAGCACATGGCCATCGCCCAGGGTCTGGGAGCCCTCTACAACGGCTATCTTCAGCGTATCAGCGATCAGAATGAGAACCTGAAAAAATGGCTTGGCATCGAAGGAGAACACATCAAAGCCTGCATGCTTTTGGGCTACCCGAACATCACCTATGCCCGCACTGCGCCGCGGCGTGAAGCCCATGTAACCATTCGCTGATAGAAGATAATAAGAAAGGGCAAAGGAAAGGCCGGGAGAATATTGTCTCCCGGCCTTCGTTATGGATACTTATTTATGCTGGTTCTGGTATTCCAGTGCCGCCGCTACAAATCCACGGAACAGAGGATGGGGACGGTTTGGTCTGGATTTCAGCTCCGGATGAGCCTGGGTAGCCAGGAAGAACGGGTGCTCTTTCAGTTCAATCATTTCCACAATTCTTCCATCCGGCGAAATACCGGATAAAGTCATACCTGCCTGTCGCAGTACTTCACGATAATCATTATTGACCTCATAACGATGGCGATGACGTTCATGAATGGTCTCATCACCGTACAGTTCATAAGCCTTTGTATCCTTGTCCAGAATACAGGGATAAGAACCAAGCCGCAGGGTACCGCCGATATCCTCGATTCCATCCTGATCCGGCATCAGGTGAATCATCGGGTGTGTGGTATTGGGATCCAGTTCCACACTGTGGGCGTCGTCATATCCGATGACGTGGCGCGCAAATTCTACGATGGCCATCTGCATGCCCAGACACAGGCCCAGGAAAGGAACGTTATTTTCACGCGCATAGCGGATAGCAGTGATTTTGCCCTCAATACCACGATCGCCGAAGCCGCCCGGCACCAGAATGCCATCCACATCAGACAGATACTCCGCTGCATTCGCGTCGTTAACCAGCTCGGAGTCCACCCATTTCAGCTCTACTACAGAGTGGCTGGCGATACCGCCGTGCTTCAGGGCCTCCACCACGCTGATGTAAGCATCATGGAGCTGGATATATTTTCCAACGATGGCAATGCGAACCTTAGAAGTCGGATGACGGAGCGCGTCCACCATAGCTGTCCAGTCTGTCAGATCCGGCTCCGGACAGGGCAGATGCAGACATTCGCAGGCCACCTGCGCCAGATGCTCCCTTTCCATGGCCAACGGAGCCTCGTAAAGATATTCCACATCCAGGTTCTGAAGTACGTGAGAGCTGGGGACATTACAGAACAGCGCGATCTTGTCCTTCAGATGATTATCCAGCGGATGCTCACTTCGGCAGACCAGGATATCCGGCCAGATACCCATACCCTGCAAATCCTTCACAGAAGCCTGAGTCGGCTTGGTCTTCAGCTCGCCGGAAGCTTTGATATAGGGAATCAGGGTTACATGGATGAGAATGGCATTTTCATGTCCTACGTCATGCTGGAACTGTCGAATGGCCTCCAGGAACGGCTGACTTTCGATATCGCCCACGGTACCGCCTACCTCAATAATGGCAATATGCGTTTCATCCTCATTGAAATTGCGGTAAAAACGGCTCTTGATTTCGTTGGTAATATGGGGGATAACCTGCACTGTGCCTCCGCCGTAATCGCCGCGGCGCTCCTTGTGCAGAACAGACCAGTAGATTTTACCGGTGGTAACGTTCGAATTCTTTGTCAGAGATTCATCAATAAAGCGTTCATAATGACCAAGATCCAGGTCTGTTTCAGCACCGTCGTCAGTCACGAATACCTCGCCGTGCTGAACAGGGTTCATGGTGCCGGGGTCAATGTTGATGTAAGGGTCAAACTTCTGCATAGTCACTTTGTAGCCACGGGCTTTCAGAAGACGTCCCAGAGAAGCTGCTGTGATGCCTTTACCGAGACCGGATACAACACCGCCGGTGACAAAGACGTATTTTACAGGCATGTGCGATTCCTCCTTTTGTTATATTTCATAGTGGGATAATAGGTTTCCAAAAATAACTGATTTATTATACTACTGGAGAATGAAAAAATCCAGATAAAAGGAGCCGAAAAAATTAGGGAAATTTCTGTGATTCAGCAAAAAAACAGCAGGAAGGGAGACAGCTCAGCCGCACCACTCGCAAAACCGTTACTGTTCACTTCGTTCTCGGTAACACGCTTCGTGATGCACAGAACCTTGGGCTGAACTTGTTTACAGAAATTTCAGATCTTCCTGTATTGCTTTATCCTTTTCCTGACATTATAATAGAGGTGTTATGTTTGGAAAATAGAGTCTATTTTTCAGAACGTAATCTACAAGGAGGAGAAATATGGAAGAACATAACAACAATTCCAACCGCCCCTCCGGAGGCGGAGATAACAATAAGAATCCGAAGAACCGTCAGAGTATCCTGATGTTCCTCATCATCGCCATGGTAGCGATTCTGTTCTGGAACTACATCGGAAGTATGGGTAACAGCAGCAACATCATCACCTATGACGAGTTCGTACAGATGCTGGACGACGGCAAGGTAGAGAAAGTAGAAATCAACTCCAACAGCCTGAAAATCACAGCCAAGGAAAAGGATGCGCTGGGAAGGCAGCAGATCTATACCACCGGAATTGTACCGGATTATCAGCTCCAGGAGCGCCTGGAAAAAGCGGGAATCGAATATTCCGCACCCATCGAGGACATGAAAGAGGTTATCCTGTCCGCAGTGATTAACATTGTACTGCCGATTTTGTTACTCTGGGGCGCTTTCGCCCTGATTATGCGCAGAATGGGCGGCGGAGGCGGCATGATGGGCATGAACGTCGGCAAGAGCAAAGCCAAGGTTTATATTGAAAAAGACACCGGCGTCACCTTCAAAGACGTAGCAGGCGAAGAAGAAGCGAAAGAATCCTTACAGGAGGTTGTAGACTTCCTGCACAACCCCGGAAAATACGCCCAGATCGGAGCTAAGCTCCCCAAAGGAGCCCTGCTGGTAGGCCCTCCGGGAACCGGAAAAACCCTGCTTGCCAAGGCCGTGGCAGGAGAAGCGCATGTACCGTTCTTCTCCCTGTCCGGATCCGATTTCGTAGAAATGTTCGTCGGCGTGGGAGCATCCCGTGTCCGCGATCTGTTCCAGGAAGCCAAGAAGCATTCCCCCTGCATCATCTTCATTGATGAGATCGACGCCATCGGAAAAAGTCGTGATGGCCGCCTGGGCGGAGGAAACGACGAGCGTGAGCAGACCCTGAACCAGCTTCTCGCGGAAATGGACGGCTTCGACAGTCACACGGCGTGCCTGGTACTGGGAGCGACCAACCGTCCCGAAGTCCTTGACCCCGCGCTTTTGCGTCCGGGCCGCTTCGACCGCCGTATCATCGTAGACAGACCGGACCTGAAGGGACGTGTCGATATCCTGAAGGTTCATTCCAAGAATGTGAAAATGGATGAAACCGTCGATCTGGACGCCATCGCCCTGGCCACCAGCGGAGCCGTAGGATCCGATCTGGCGAATATGATCAACGAGGCGGCCATCCTGGCAGTCAAAAACGGTCGCAAGGCCGTATCCCAGAAAGACCTCTTCGAATCCGTAGAGGTAGTCCTGGTCGGTAAAGAAAAGAAAGACCGCATCATGAGCAAAGAAGAGCGCCGCATCGTATCCTATCACGAAGTGGGACACGCCCTGGTCAGCGCCCTTCAGAAAGACGCCGAGCCCGTTCAGAAAATCACCATCGTACCCCGTACCATGGGAGCCCTGGGCTATGTGATGCAGGTACCTGAAGAAGAAAAATACCTGAACACCAAAAAAGAAATCGACGCCATGCTGGTAGGCCTCCTGGCAGGCCGCGCCGCCGAAGAAATCGTCTTCGACACCGTCACCACCGGCGCTGCCAACGACATCGAAAAAGCCACCCGCCTGGCCAGAGCCATGGTCACCCAGTACGGTATGTCCGAGAAATTCGGTCTCATGGGTCTGGAAGTCCAGGAAAACGAATACCTGAACGGTCGCACTGTCATGAACTGCGGCGACGCCACCGCAGCCGAGGTAGATACCGAAGTCATGAAGATCCTCAAAAAATCCTATGAGGAAGCGAAGCGCCTCCTCAGCGAAAACCGTGAGGTCATGGACAAGATCGCTGACTTCCTGATCCAGAAAGAAACGATCACCGGTAAGGAATTCATGAAGATCTTCCGTGAGGTCAAAGGCCTTCCGGATCCGGACGACGACACTCCGACCACCATATCGAACAACGAACCAGAAGCATAACGTAACACCTTTCAAAGACAGGCCTGGGCGGAAAAATACATTTCCTAAGGAGCCCCTGATGTGGGGCGAACGGGGAAAAGTATTTTTCCGTCCAGGCCGTCCGTATAAAAGGAGTCCCACCCCATGCAATTCAACATCGAAGAAGAGTTAAAAAAACTCCCCGCCAAACCCGGAGTCTACCTCATGCACGACGAAGCTGACGCCATTATCTACGTAGGCAAAGCCATTTCCCTGAAAAACCGCGTAAAACAGTATTTTCAGTCCAGCCGCAACAAAGGCCCCAAGATCGAGCAAATGGTTACCCACATCGCCCGCTTCGAATATATCATCACCGATTCCGAGCTGGAAGCCTTAGTATTGGAATGCAACCTGATCAAAGAGCATCGTCCCAAATACAACACCATGCTCATGGACGACAAAACCTACCCCTATATCAAGGTTACAACCAACGAGCTCTACCCCCGCGTCCTGTTTTCACGCATGCTGAAAAAGGATAAAGCCAAATACTATGGCCCCTACACCAGCGCCGGAGCAGTCAAAGACACCATCGAACTGATCCATAAGCTGTACAAGATCCGCACCTGCCACCGGGTACTTCCCAGAGACATCGGCAAAGACCGACCCTGTCTCAACTACCACATCCATCAGTGCGACGCTCCCTGCCAGGGCTACATTTCACAGGAAGAATATGGAAAAAATATTGCCAAAGTCCTGGACTTTCTGAATGGAAACTATGCGCCCCTTTTGAAAGAGCTGGAGGAAAAAATGCAGGCCGCTTCAGACGCCATGGAATTCGAAAAAGCTATCGAATACCGGGATCTTCTGAACAGCGTTAAACAGATCGCCCAAAAGCAGAAAATCACTAACAGCGATATGGAAGACAAGGACATCATTGCCATGTCCGCCGATGGCTGGGACGCCGTGGTTCAGGTCTTCTTTATCCGGGATGGCCGTCTGATAGGACGGGATCATTTCTACCTGAAAACCTACGACGGAGAACCCAAAAGCGCCATTCTCGGCAGCTTCATCAAGCAGTTTTACGCCGGAACCCCGTATATTCCCCGGGAGCTGATGCTGGAATGTGAGGTCGAAGATCATGAACTCATCGAACAATGGCTGACTGCCCGCAAGGGCCGCCGGGTGCGTTTACGCGTCCCCAAAATCGGCGAAAAAGAAAAACTGGTGGAATTGGCCAAAAAGAACGCAAGCCTTGTCCTGAGCCAGGATCGGGAGCGTATCAAGCGGGAAGAAGGCCGTACCATCGGAGCCATGAAAGAGATTGCTGACATCCTGGGCATGCATGGAATCCAACGCATCGAAGCCTTCGATATCTCCAATACCAATGGCTTCGAATCTGTCGGTTCCATGATCGTTTACGACCATGGCAAGCCCAAACGCAGCGACTACCGCAAATTCAAAATCCGCACCGTGAAAGGCCCCGACGACTATGCCAGCATGCGTGAGATTCTGACCCGCCGTTTCACCCACGGTATGGAAGAAAGCCGGGAGTTGAAAGAAAAAGATATGCCCGAAGAAATGGGCAGCTTCACGAAATTTCCGGATCTGTTGATGATGGACGGAGGCCGGGGGCAGGTCAACATTGCCCTGCAGGTACTGGATGAGCTGGGCCTGGATATTCCGGTCTGCGGTATGGTCAAGGACGATAACCACCGCACCCGCGGTCTCTATTACAATAATGTAGAGCTTCCCATTGACCGCAGCTCCGAAGGCTTCCGGCTGATTACCCGCATCCAGGACGAAGCCCACCGCTTCGCCATTGAGTACCACCGTTCCCTTCGAAGCAAAGAACAGGTACATTCCGTCCTGGATGACATCGAGGGTATCGGACCGGCCAGAAGGAAGGCACTGATGCGCCATTTCCAGTCGCTGGAAGCCATACGGGAGGCCGATGTGGAAACCCTGGCAGACGTTCCGTCCATGAATCGGGCGGCGGCGGAAAAAGTATGGAAATTCTTTCATTGAAATAACAGAAAAAATTGCCCATTGAGATGAAGGATATGCCTTGTCCCCTCAGGCAACAGTGTGATAAAATAGAGATAACATCCGTGACAGGACATTTCGTATAAAAATGAAAATAAAGAAGAGAGAGGAAACAAACATGGGAAGTGTACAAACTGTAGACATGACTTTGATGGTAGAGAAGCTGAAGCTGAAGAATCTGACGCCGGATATCGATCTGACCGGTATGAAGCTGTCGTCTCCGGAGATTAACCGCCCGGCCATTCAGCTGTCCGGTTATTTCGCGCATTTCGCTACCGAGCGTGTGCAGATTCTGGGATATGTGGAATACACTTATCTGCAGAGCAGAAGCGATGAGGAGAAAAAGCCGATTTATGAGAAGTTTTTCTCCAGCAATATTCCCTGCGTTGTCTACACCTCCCGCACCGAGCCGGAGCCCTACGCGCTGGAAATGGCCAACAAGTACAATGTACCGGTCTTTTATTCGGATAAAAAGACATCGAACTTCATGGCGGCTATCATCGGCTGGCTGAATGTCCAGCTGGCGCCCCGTATTTCCATCCATGGCGTGCTGGTAGACGTATACGGCGAGGGCGTGCTGATTATGGGCGAGAGCGGTATCGGTAAGAGTGAGGCTGCACTGGAGCTGATTAAGCGTGGTCACCGTCTGGTTACCGACGACGTGGTAGAGATTCACAAGGTCAGCGACGATACCCTGGTGGGCCGTTCCCCGGAGATTACCAAGCACTTCATTGAGCTGCGCGGCATCGGTATTGTGGATGTAAAGACACTGTTCGGTGTGGAGTGCGTCAAGGAGACCCAGACCATTGACATGGTCATCAAGCTGGAAGACTGGGATAAGGACAAAGAGTACGACCGTCTGGGACTGACCGAGGAGTATACAGAATTCCTGGGCAATAAGGTGGTCTGCCATTCCCTGCCCATCCGTCCGGGGCGGAACCTGGCTATTATCGTAGAGACTGCGGCAGTTAATAACCGTCAGAAGAAGATGGGTTACAACGCGGCGCAGGAATTGTACCGTCGTGTGCAGGAAAGCATGACAAGAAAGAATTAAAAGGATACTGGGGGATATAAGATATGAAAAAATATTGTTTTGGAGCTGATATCGGCGGAACAACCATGAAGCTGGGACTCTTTGACGCGGATGGCATGGTTCTGGATAAATGGGAGGTGCCGACCCACACAGAAAATGAGGGCGAAGCGATTCTGCCGGATCTGGCAAAGACCATTTTGGATAAGATAGAAGAGAAGAAGCTGAACAAAGAAGAAATCGCGGGTATCGGCGTAGATGTACCGGGACCGGTAGCTGCGGACGGCAGTGTTCCGCATACTGCCAATCTGGGCTGGGGCTACAAGGCTGTTACAAAAGAACTGACAGAGCTTACCGGACTGCCCTGCAAGGCAGGCAATGACGCCAACGTGGCAGCCCTCGGCGAAATGTGGCTGGGTGGTGGAAAAGGGCACCGGGACGTGCTGATGATTACCCTGGGCACCGGTGTCGGCGGCGGTATCGTCATCGACGGACAGATTCTGGTGGGAGCCCACGGGGCAGGCGGCGAGATCGGTCATATCCATGTAAAGGACGGCGAGGAGAGCTGCTGTGGCTGCGGCAACAAGGGCTGCCTGGAGCAGTATGCGTCCGCTACCGGTATTGCACGCCTGGAGCGGGAGTGGCTGGAAAAGAGCAACGAGCCTTCCGTCCTGCGCGACCATGATATCAGCGCAAAGTCCGTCTTTGACGCAGTGAAAGAGGAAGATGATCTGGCCAAGAAGATCGCGGATGAATTCGGCGATTACCTGGGCAAGGCGATTGCTTCCATGACTGCGGTTCTGGATCCGGAAGTCATCGTTATCGGCGGCGGCGTCTCCAAAGCAGGTCCGATTCTGCTGGATTATGTGCGCAAGCACTACCAGCCGGTAGCATATAAGTCTACCCGTGAGACTACCTTCGCCCTAGCGGAGTTGGGCAACGACGCAGGTATCTATGGCTGTGCCAAGCTGATATTGGGATAAGCGAAAGACGGCATATTTCGACTGATTTTGTGCAAATTACAGAAAATCCAGCAAAAATTACCGATATTTTTCGACAGCAGAAGGTATTGACTTTTTCGGATTCCCGTAGTAGAATCATCTCAACAAAAGATAATACATATTGAAAAACTAATGATAACAAAGGCGTTACCAATTCCCGTGGTAACGCCTTTTTCCTATATTTCAGGGCACCAGGCCCTATCTCTCCCTTTTATTTTATTCGACCTTGCGGTTGCGCTCTCCCGGCGCAGCCGGACAAGTCGAATACACAAAACTATAAGGTTCAAAAAATTCGTAAAAGCCGTACGCCTGCTTGCAGGAACGGCTTTTGTTGTCGAAAATGTATATTTTTTTCAATAATAAACGTAAACTTAAAGGGGCGTTTTCGTTTCTTTCCCGGTTGTGTTCTTCCGGTAATATTGCTATAATAAAAATAATATGCAAGAAAATATGAATTAAAGGATCGTTTAAACGTATGAAGAAGCTTACGAAAGAAAACTGGATGGAAATCGCCTTCTTTGCCTTTATCCTGCTGGTCTTTACTGCCTGGGCCTGGATTCTGCCCTTCAACGAGGGGCCGGATGAATATATGCGTTCCCGTATCGTGGATTATATCGTGGAATACGGCAAGCTGCCGACCGGCTATCAGCAGGAGATTATGGACTACTCCTGGGGCTTCACCTATGGTTTCCGGCCTATCCTTCCCCAGATGGCAGAGGCTGTCCTGGTACGCGTGGCCATGATCTGGACAAAAGACGCCTTTTCCCTGATCTTCGCGGGCCGTCTGGTCAGCGTGGTCTGCGGCATGGTTTTCGCAGGTTACGTTCGGACCATTTCCAAGAAGCTCTTTGACCGGGCGAATATGCAGTGGCTGTTTA
Source organism: Laedolimicola intestinihominis (assembly GCF_040096155.1). Taxonomy (NCBI): domain Bacteria; kingdom Bacillati; phylum Bacillota; class Clostridia; order Lachnospirales; family Lachnospiraceae; genus Laedolimicola; species Laedolimicola intestinihominis. The sequence goes on from NZ_JBBMFE010000006.1 coordinate 52,200, forward strand.
CATTGCTGACCGTCTGTCTTCCCCAGGCGTGCTTTCTGTTTACGTATCTGAACTGTGATTCCATGGCGCTTATGGCGTCGGCCATGATTTTATGGTATATGATAAAAGGGATGGAAGAACGGTTTCCTGTAAAAAACTGTATCTGGATTGCAGTATCCTGTTCTGTCTGCATCCTGTCCTATTACAATGCCTACGGCTTCCTGATTACAGCTGCGCTTATTTACCTGGGCTGCCATTTGAAATGGAGCCGTGAGGCAGCGAATCCGAAGGAGAAAAAAGAAATCTGGAAGGTTTTCTGGAAAAAAGGTTTTCTGATTCTGGGGATTGTTCTGATTCTGGCGGGCTGGTGGTTTGTGCGGAATTATTTTCTGTATGACGGGGATATTCTGGGACTGAAGACCCAGGATCAGTACGCAGAGCATTACGCCATGGATATTCTGAAGCCGTCGAACCGGCAGAACTATCGGAATCAGGGATATTCCATGGCCTATATGCTGTTTCATTCCGACTGGGTTATCTCTGTCATAAAGAGTTTTATCGGTGTATTGGGGCCTCTGTGGTACGCTCTCCGTTGGTGGATGTACGTAGGTTACGCACTGATTTTCGCTGCGGGAATTCTGGGAATACTGGCCGAGGCTGTGGGAAAATGCCGCAGCCGGAGAAAGAAAAGCCCGGCGGATCCGGAGCGTCTGTTCTGGCATCTGGGATTACTGGTAGCGATTCTGGTGCCGAATGTGCTGAATTTCTGGTACTCCTACGCGACGGATTATCAGCCCCAGGGTCGCTATAGTATGCCTATGCTGGTTCCGCTCATGTACTATATTGTCCGGGGTGTAAGCTTCTGGATAAAATGGCTGGAGCAGCGGGCCAGAGAGGCGGTGCGCCGCGTTCCGTCTGTCCTGGTGACGCTTACGTGTCTGTGGATCGCAGGCTGCGCCCTGTTCTGCGTGGTGAAAATTATGTGGCCTGCCTATAAAGACGTGGAGGATAAATCTGTGGTGAAGGTCTACACCATGGAAGAACTCTACGGGGATGACTGGGAAGAAAAGACAGATAATTAAAAAAGCCCCTGAAAAGGGAGGATGCCAGGCAGCTGCTCTGCCTGGCATTTATTATGAAAAAGTTTATTCAAAATAAGGTAATAAGCGTTTATTAAGTATTTCTTTATCTTATGTTGTTATTATATGGGCGGAAAATGAATGTGATATGAGCACTAATTGAACGATTTTTAAAAGAAATATGAATAAAATATGAACGTGAAACAGGGAACGCGACAGACGAGAAGCAGAAGCTTGTGCGTAAATTTGTGAAAAAACTAAAAATTTTATAAAAATTTCGTGAATAATTTTGGATAATCTTAACATTGACAGTTTCTGGAATGTTTGATTATAATATTGCTCATATCAAAGGAGATTTGGAAGCGGAAATTCCGCGAGCCGGGTCTCCTTTTTTTATACCGTTCTGCAGGGAATGTATTACAACTCCGGAGCCCTTCAGAATAATCTGTAAGAAAGAGGAGGAAGTGTTATGACCCAGGAAATTTTAAGCGCAATCGACGGTCAGTTATTTGCCGTCTGGTTCCTGATAGGAGCCGCACTGGTATTCTGGATGCAGGCAGGCTTTGCCATGGTGGAGGCAGGGTTTACCAGAGCCAAGAACACCGGTAATATCCTGATGAAAAACCTGATGGACTTTTGTATCGGTACAGTTGTATTTATTCTGATTGGATTCGGGCTGCTGCTCGGCGAGGATGTGGCAGGATTCATCGGAAAGCCCGGCTTCGATATTTTTACCGCATATGAGAATTTTGATTATTCCAATTTCGTATTCAACCTGGTATTCTGTGCGACCACAGCGACCATCGTATCCGGCGCTATGGCAGAGCGTACGAAGTTCTTGTCCTACTGTGTATACTCCGGCATCATTTCCGCACTGGTGTATCCGATTGAAGCGCACTGGATCTGGGGCGGCGGCTGGCTCTCCCAGCTTGGCTTCCATGATTTCGCAGGCTCCTGCGCCATCCACATGGTGGGCGGTCTCAGCGCTCTGATTGGCGCGAAAATCCTTGGACCCCGTATTGGAAAATTTGTAAAAGATAAAGACGGCAAGATTACAAAGGTAAACGCGTTCCCCGGACACAACCTGCTCCTTGGCTGCCTCGGCTGCTTCATCCTGTGGCTGGGCTGGTACGGCTTCAACGGCGCTGCCTGCACCAGCGTAGAGCAGCTGGGAAGTGTATTTCTTACCACAACGGTCGCACCGGCTGTGGCAACCGTCGTATGTATGGTGTTTACCTGGGTTCGCTATGGTAAGCCTGATGTATCCATGTGTCTGAACGCTTCCCTGGCAGGTCTGGTAGCCATTACAGCTCCCTGTGACGTGACAGACTGCTTCGGCGCTATCGTCATCGGTGCAGTAGCCGGCGTCCTGGTGGTCTTCGGCGTATGGTTCCTGGATTATGTACTTCGCGTAGACGATCCTGTCGGCGCGGTAGCCGTTCACTTCATGAATGGTATGTGGGGAACTATCGCAGTCGGTTTGTTCGCTACTACCAGCGCTCCGGGAAATGATACCCTGACCGGTCTCTTCTACGGCGGCGGCTTCACACTCCTTGGAAAACAGCTTCTCGGTATGTTCTCCGTCCTGGCATGGACCGCAGTTACCATGACGCTGGTATTCTTCTTCATCAAGGCAGTCTTTGGACTTCGTGTCAGCGAGGAAGAGGAGATTGTGGGTCTGGATTCCATGGAACATGGACTTCCGTCCGCATACGCAGGCTTCAGTATCATGGATATCTCCAACACCATGACTATGGAGGTCAACGAAAATACAAACCTGGGCGTGGGCGAGTACGAGGCGGCTTCTGAAGCTCAGAAGAACGCGGCGGTCAAGGTGGTACAGACTCCCGTGTCTGCGACAGGTATTTACAAGGTATCTATCATCGCAAAGCTGTCCCGGTATGATCAGTTGAAGAAAGCCATGAATGACATCGGCGTGACAGGCATGACTGTGACACAGGTTATGGGCTGCGGCATCCAGAAGGGCGCTGGCGAGAAATACCGTGGCGTCGAGATGGACGCAACCCTGCTTCCCAAGGTCAAGGTCGAGGTCATCGTCGGCAGCATCCCGGTGGATACAGTCATCGAGGCGGCCAAGAAAGCCCTGTACACCGGTCACATCGGAGACGGCAAGATCTTTGTATACAATGTGGATAAGGTGGTCAAGGTCCGCACCGGCGAGGTGGATATGGATGCCCTGCAGGATGTAGAATAAGACAATAAAATAAGAAAAGCTATGAACCATACTGCTAAAAGAATGGTTCATAGCTTTTTTCATTTATCTCATTTCCTATCTTAAGCTCTTAAGCCTTCTTAAATCCCGCTCTCTTTCTCAGGGTCGGATCCAGGATCTTCTTACGGATTCGAAGGGACTTCGGTGTAATCTCCAGCAGCTCGTCCGTGTCGATGAACTCCAGGCACTGCTCCAGGCTTAAGACTCTCGGGGTGGTCAGCTTCAGTGCCTCGTCGGCGCTGGAGGAACGGGTGTTGGTCAGCTTCTTGGTCTTGCAGACATTCAGCTCGATGTCCTCCGCCTTGCCATTCTGGCCGATGATCATGCCGGCGTAAACCTTCTCGCCCGGTCCGATGAACAGGGTACCGCGCTCCTGGGCATTGAACAGACCGTAGGTAATCGCTTCTCCGGCCTCAAAGGCAATCAGGGATCCCTGCTTCCGGTACTGAATATCTCCCTTGTACGGGCCATAGTTCTCAAAAATAGTGTTCAGCACGCCGGTTCCCTTGGTGTCGGTCATGAACTCGCCTCTGTATCCGATGAGGCCTCTGGCCGGAATCAGGAACTCCAGACGGGTGGAACCGGAGCCATTGCTGTGCATATTGATAAGCTCGCCTTTCCGCTCGCCCAGCTTCTGGATAACATTTCCCGCATACTCGTCATCCACGTCGATGTAAGCGCGTTCCATGGGCTCCAGCTTCTTGCCGTGCTCATCGTAGTGATACAGAACTTCTGCCTTGCTGACTGCGAACTCATAACCTTCGCGGCGCATATTCTCGATAAGGACGGACAGATGCAGCTCGCCGCGTCCGGATACCTTGAAACGCTCAGTGGAATCAGTCTCCTCCACACGCAGGCTGACATCCGTGTTCAGCTCGCGGAACAGACGGTCACGCAGGTGACGGGAGGTGACATATTTACCCTCTTTACCGGCCAGAGGGCTGTCATTTACCAGGAAGTCCATGGAAATGGTCGGCTCGGAAATCTTCTGGAACGGAATGGCTACCGGGTTTTCCGGAGAGCACAGGGTATCGCCGATATGGATGTCCGCAATACCGGAGATAGCTACGATGGAACCGATAGTGGCTTCATTCACATCTACCTTATTCAGACCGTCAAACTCATAGAGCTTGCTGATTTTTACCTTCTTGAACTTGTCCGGATCGTGGTGGTTCACCATGACCATATCCTGGTTGATGCGGATAGTTCCGTTATCCACCTTACCGATACCGATACGGCCCACATACTCGTTGTAGTCGATGGTGCTGATCAGTACCTGGGTTCCGGCTTCCGGATCTCCCTCCGGAGCGGGGATGTAGTCGATGATAGTCTCGAACAGCGGAGTCATATCCTTCGGCTCATCGTCCAGGCTGCGCATTGCATAGCCTGCTTTCGCAGAAGCGAAAATGAACGGGCAGTCCAGCTGCTCGTCGGAAGCGTCCAGATCCATGAACAGCTCCAGAACCTCGTCTACCACCTCAGTCGGACGGGCCTCGGGTCGGTCAATCTTATTGACACAGACGATAACCGGAAGGTCCAGCTCCAGGGCCTTACGGAGCACGAACTTGGTCTGGGGCATAGCGCCTTCAAACGCGTCAACCACCAGAACAACGCCGTTTACCATTTTCAGAACTCGCTCCACCTCGCCGCCGAAATCCGCATGGCCCGGGGTGTCGATGATATTGATTTTTACATCCTTATAAGTAACTGCCGTGTTCTTGGACAGAATGGTGATGCCTCGCTCACGCTCAATATCGCCGGAGTCCATGACACGCTCCGCCACCTCCTGGTTGGCGCGGAATACGCCGCTCTGCTTCAGAAGCTCGTCTACCAGTGTGGTCTTACCATGGTCTACATGGGCAATAATCGCAATATTTCTGATATCTTCTCTTTTCATAAAACAATTCCTCAATGCAAATAAAAATACTTCGTCAACCTTTACAGTTTATCACATTTTCGGCCAATTACAAGGGAAATCTGAGGCTTGCGCGTACTTTTTCGAAAACAACTTAGAAAAAATTTACAGAAATAGTTCTAAATGGAAATATCTGGGCATATATATTTATGAATAATACAGGAGTCCGGCGGAAATCTGCGCGAAAACGTCATTTCCAAAGGGAGAAGAAGGGAGAACACAAACTATGTCAGATAAGGTAATTGAAAACAACCAGGTGTCGGTAAGCGGAGAAATTGTATCGGGATTTACGTTCAGCCATGAGGTATTCGGGGAGGGCTTTTATATGGTGGATATTCTGGTTCGCCGCCTGTCCGATTCGGCGGATCTGATTCCGGTGATGATATCCGAGCGGCTGATTGACATATCCAGGGATTACGTGGGGGAATATATCCGTATCGGCGGACAGTTCCGTTCCTATAACCGGCACGAAGAGAAAAAGAACCGGCTGGTGCTTTCGGTCTTTGCCAGAGAGGTGGAATTTCTTGACGAAGAGGTGGAAAATGCCAAGACAAACCAGATTTTCCTGGACGGCTATATCTGCAAGCCGCCGGTGTACCGGAAGACGCCGCTGGGCCGTGAGATTGCCGATCTGCTCATCGCAGTCAACCGCCCCTATGGGAAATCAGATTACATCCCATGCATCTGCTGGGGCAGAAACGCCCGCTTTGCATCCGGCTTCGAGGTGGGAGGCCACGCCCAGATTTGGGGCCGCATCCAGAGCCGCGAATACGTGAAAAAGCTCAGCGAGACCGAGTCTGAGCGGCGGATTGCCTATGAGGTATCCGTGAGCAAGCTGGAGTACGAATACTGATACGCTTGCATTTCCTCCTGTTTTGTTGTATGATAAGCCTGATTATGGAGTAGCATACGGAATTGCTTTAGAAGGGAGTAGCGTATAAAAAATGGGGAAAGCACATGTAACTGTCTTTTGCGGCAACGGGAAGGGTAAGACTTCAGCGGCGCTTGGACAGGGAATCTTCGGGGCCAGCGCAGGAAAATCCGTCATTATTATACAGTTCCTGAAGGGAAAGGTTGGCGAACGTATTGATTTCATCAAGCGTCTGGAGCCTGAGATTAAGGTATTCTGTTTTGAAAAATCCGATGTGAATTTTGAGGCGCTGTCGCCGGAGGAGCAGCAGGAAGAGGCCATGAATATCCGCAACGGCCTGAATTTCGCCAGGAAAGTGCTGACGACGGACGGCTGTGACATATTGATCCTGGATGAGGTGCTGGGGCTGATCGACAAGGGAATCCTGACAATTGAAGAACTGAAGGCCCTGATTGAAGCCGGAGACGGCGATACAGAGCTGATGCTGACCGGTATCCGAATGTATGAGGAGCTGTATCCGTGTGTAGAGGATGTATTTTGCATTGATACATTAAAGTAAAGACAGATGTATCCGCTATACGGACAAATGTTGCGAGATGTCCGGAAAGCGTTGACAAGCGATACACACTGTGCTAATCTGAACATAATTCATATAATTTAATAGGAAGAAAGATAGAGGTTGCGTTTTCCATCAGTACCTTTTCGGATATGGCAGGCATAGACGAAGAAGAGGGAAAGGGGGCGACGCCGAAAGAGATTGTTTCCTGTGAGTAGTTTCTTGGGCATACCGTGAAGAACGATATGACTGTCATCAGTTTTTGATGGGGCGCTATCCGGGGAATAGAACAGAACATGCGATTCTTTTGGGGCGGGCCTTTACAGGTACGCCTCATTTTTAAACCTTATTTCATCTAGCAGGAGGAAATGAAAATGGCTATTTTTAAGGGAGCAGCAGTAGCAATTGTCACACCGTTTTTTGACAATGGAGAGATTAACTATCCGAAGCTTGCAGAGCTTCTGGACTACCAAATTGAAAATGGCACAGATGCCATCGTCATCTGTGGAACCACCGGCGAGTCATCCACACTGAGCCATGAGGAGCATCTGGAGGCTATCCGCTTTACCGTAGAGCATGTCGCTAAGCGCGTGCCGGTCATCGCAGGCACCGGCTCTAACTGCACCGAAACCGCAATCTATCTGTCGCAGGAAGCGGAAAAGTACGGCGCGGACGCTCTGCTTGTGGTAACTCCGTATTATAATAAGGCGACCCAGAAAGGTCTGATTGCTCACTATACCGCAGTGGCAGAGTCCGTAAGCCTTCCGGTTATCATGTACAACGTACCGTCCCGTACCGGATGTAACATCCAGCCGGAGACCGCCGTAGCTCTTGCAAAGAATGTCAAGAATATCGTTGGCATCAAGGAAGCAAGCGGAAATATTTCCCAGGTAGCGAAGCTGATGCAGCTGGCAGACGGATGCATCGAGCTCTACTCCGGAAATGACGATCAGGTGGTTCCGATCCTTTCCCTTGGTGGAAATGGCGTCATCTCTGTACTTTCCAATGTAGCGCCCCGCCAGACCCACGACATGGTCATGAAGTATCTGGAGGGCGACCTGGCAGGCAGCCTTGCTATCCAGCTTGCGGCCATTCCGGTTATCGATAAGCTGTTCTGCGAGGTGAATCCGATCCCGGTAAAGGCAGCCCTGAACCAGCTGGGATTCCAGGTTGGCCCCCTTCGTATGCCGCTGACCGAGATGGAGCCGGAGCACCAGGCACAGTTAAAGCAGGCAATGATTGATTTTGGAATCGAGGTAAAATAACAAATGACAAAAATTATACTTCACGGCTGTAATGGCCGCATGGGACAGATGCTGACCGGACTCCTGAAAGAGGATCCGGAGGCAGAGGTAGCAGCAGGCGTAGACGGATATACCGGTATCGCAAATGAATACCCGGTATTCGCAAGCATTGACGAGTGTGATGTGCCGGCAGACGTAGTTATCGACTTCTCAAACGCAAAGGCAGCGGACGGACTGTTGGACTACTGTGTACGGACCAAAACCCCGGTTGTTCTCTGCACCACCGGACTTTCCGAGGAACAGCTTGCGAAAGTCGAAGAGGCAGCCAAAGAAACGGCTGTTCTGAAATCCGCCAACATGTCTCTGGGTATCAACCTGCTTATGAAGCTTCTGAAGGAAGCAGCTCCGACTCTGGCGGCAGCAGGTTTTGATATCGAGATTGTAGAGAAGCACCACAACCAGAAGCTGGACGCACCCAGCGGCACCGCACTGGCACTGGCAGACGCCATCAATGAGGCATCTGACGGAGCATATCACTATGTATATGACAGAAGCCAGGAGCGTAAGAAGCGCGAAAGCAGCGAAATCGGTATCTCTGCTGTTCGTGGCGGCACCATCGTGGGTGATCATGACGTGATCTTCGCGGGAACTGACGAAGTCATCACATTTGAGCACCGCGCTTACTCCCGCGCTGTTTTCGGCAAAGGGGCGATTCAGGCGGCGAAATTCCTGGCGGGGAAACCGGCGGGACGGTATGATATGAGTGATGTTATCGGTTAGTGTATAGAAAGACGGACGGCGCTCCGGACTTTCGTCCATTTGCTCGTGTTCACAAAAGTTTCACTTAAAAATCACAGAATCCATTCAGAAAAAACACAAAAGAGGAATATCCTTAGACAGATACGTCTGCCCGAGGATACTCCTCTTTTTTATTGCAGAAGAGAGAAAAGGGCCGGACGATTACGGAGAAGGAGGAAACAATTTTGATTGAAGTAAAAGATCTCGTGAAACGCTACAGCAAAAACACTGCGGTCGATCACCTGAATTTTCATGTACAAAAAGGTCAGATCTACGGATTCCTGGGTCCCAACGGAGCCGGAAAATCTACTACTATGAATATGATGACCGGCTATCTGGCTCCCACGGAAGGGCAGATTCTTATAAACGGGTACGACGTAGCGGAAGAGCCTATGGAGGCCCGAAAATGCATCGGATATCTGCCGGAGATTCCGCCTCTCTATCCGGACATGACTGTCCTGGAATATCTGCGTTTCGCAGCAGAGCTGAAACAGTTGCCGAAAAACGAACGCAGCACGGAGATAGAGAGGGTCATGGATGAAACACGCATCAAAGATATGGAAAATCGGTTGATTCGTCATTTGTCCAAAGGATATAAGCAGAGAGTGGGACTGGCTCAGGCGCTGCTTGGGGATCCGGAGGTGCTGATTCTGGATGAGCCCATGGTGGGTCTGGATCCAAAGCAGATCATTGAAATCCGTGAGCTGATCCGCGGGCTTGGGCAGAAGCATACGGTTATTTTGAGCTCCCACATTCTCTCGGAGATCAGCAGCATCTGCGACCATGTCCTGATTATTTCCAATGGAAAGCTGGTGGCCAGCGATACGCCGGAAAATCTGGGCAGTTACATGAAACACACAGACGCGATGGAACTGCAGGTGCGTGGAAGCAAAGAAGTCTGTGAGCAGGCCATAGAACTTCTGAAGCAAGTCAAGGGGCTGGAAGTGAAGACCACGACAGCAACGTTGGAGGATGTATTCCTAGAATTGACGAATGAGGAAAATAATGGAAATCCAAAGACAACAGAGGAACAGGAAAAAACAGAGAGATTTTCTCTGAGAAAAAAGCTACGCAAAACAGAAGAGAAAGAATTTTCTGTGAAAGAAACAAAATCAGACGAAAAGGAGGAAAAGTAATATGTGTGCGATTTACAAAAAAGAACTGCGGGCGTATCTGACCTCCATGACAGGCTATATCTTCATGGCTGTACTGCTGGCGGTTACCAGCCTGTACTACGTGGCCAACTGCCTGGTTGGCGGCTATCCGGTATTCGGAGCTATCCTGTCCTCTGTTTATTTTGTGCTGTTGATTATCGTACCGGTGCTGACCATGCGCAGTATGGCCGAGGAAAAGCGCCAGAAGACCGACCAGCTTCTGATGACCGCGCCGGTCTCTCTCTGGAAAATTGTACTGGGCAAATATCTGGCTATGGTGACTGTTTTTCTGATTCCCATGGCGATCCTGTGTCTGTATCCGTTGATCATATTGCGATTTGGCAGTGTCTCATTGACCATGGCGTATACAGCAATCCTGGGCTACACCCTATTTGGCGCAGCCTGTCTGGCCATTGGACTGTTTCTGTCAGCAGTGACGGAGAGCCAGGTCATTGCGGCGGTACTGACCTTCGGCGTTCTGTTCTTCCTGAACATGGCATCCGGTATTGCCAACGTTATCGGAGCCAGTGGCCTTCTGGCGTCCATTCTTAACGCCCTTTGTATCTATCAGCCGTTCATTAATTTCGTGCAGGGTATGTTTGATTTGACCGGCATTCTTTACTATATGACGGTCATTGTCCTGGCTCTGTTTCTGACGGTTCAGCTTCTGCAGAAAAAGCACGGAACCTACCGCGCCAGCATGGTGGTTTTCGCCTGTGTGGCCGCCGTGCTGGTGAACCTGACAGCAGGAAAATTACCCTCCCAGTACCTGAAATACGATGTCAGTGACCAGAAGCTGTTCACTACCGGAGATCAGACGGCAGAGATTGTGAAGGGTCTGGACGAGGATATCACCCTCTACCTGATTGCCCAGCAGGGCAGTGAAGATGCCACTTTACAGGAATTGCTGGATCGCTATGCGGGACTGTCCTCCCGCATCAAAGTAGAGACGAAGGATCCGGTGCTTTACCCGAATTTTGTCTCTCAGTATACCAGCGAAAATCTGTCTGAAAACAGCGTGCTGGTGGTGGGCCAGAACCGTTCCAAGGCTGTAGATTACTATGATATTTATCAGTATAGTATGGATTATTCCACTTACAGCAGCTCTTTAAGCAGCTTCGACGGTGAGGGTCAGATCACCAGTGCCATTGCCTATGTAACCGCCGAGAATATGCCGGTTGTTTATACGCTGGCCGGCCATGATGAGGCAGAGCTGAGTACTACGGTCACTTCGTCCATTGAGAAGGAAAATATTGAACTGAAATCCTTAAGTCTGCTGACGGAGGAGGCTGTGCCGGAGGATGCAAAAGCTGTTATTATCTACGGGGCCATTTCCGATATTTCCGAGGATGAGAAAAATAAGCTGGAAGCCTATATGGAACAGGGCGGACAGATGGTGCTGCTGCTTGGATACACAGACAAGGATACGCCGAATCTGGACAGTCTGCTGGGCGATTATGGAATTACTTTGGCGGACGGACTGGTGCTGGAAGGCGACAGTCAGCATCATTTGCCGAACTATCCCTATTATCTGCTGCCGGATATTCAGTCCTCGGCATATACCTCAGACGTAAGCTCCCGTTATGTGTTACTGGCCTTTGCTCAGGGTATGACGGAGGCTGCGGATATCAGTGAAGATCTGACTTATGAAAGCCTGCTGACCACATCGGCAAAGTCTTATTCCAAGACCAACCTGGAATCTGAAAATCTCGATCAGGAGGAGGGCGATATTGCGGGGCCCTTTGACCTGGGTGCTGTCGTCACCAAGACCATTGACGAAGACACAGAAGCAAAACTCATCGTGTTCTCTTCTGAGACTCTGCTGGATGAACAGGTAGACAGTATGGTATCCGGCGGCAACAGTACCCTGTTTCTGAATGTCATGAGCCAGCTGGTAGACCATGAAAACACCGTTTCTATCGAGCCCAAAAGTATGAGTACCGAATACCTGACGGTAAGTGCGGGCAGCGCTATTTTCTGGGGGATTCTGACGATTATTCTGATCCCGCTGTTTCTGCTCATTACAGGGGGCGTTATCTGGTTTGGAAGGAGGAAACGGTAGATGACGAAAAAGAAAAGACAGGTAAAGCTGCTGGCGGCGATAGCCGCCCTGGCTGTCCTGGCTCTTGTCTATGTTCTGGTTAGCCGGGCAGACTGGAATCATGAGGAAGACGAAACCACGGAAGAAATCGAGGTTTTAAGCGTAGCGCCTGCGGAAATCAGTGAAGTCGAGATCACGAATTCCTATGGCCCCCTGTATCTAAACTATGATGGCGAGACCTGGATCAGCCCGGATAACCCGGAGCTGGATCTGAATCAGGATGCTCTGGCGACCCTGTGGAATCGGTTGAATCCGCTGTCTGCTGTCCGGGATCTGGGCGAAGCGCCGGAGGATTTAAGTGCTTACAGTCTTGCTGATCCGGCTGTCACGATCCGGATCATCCGCGATGACGGTACGGAACTTACTGTCTCTATCGGCAGTACGGCTTCGGATGGAAATGTGTATGTAATGACTTCGGAAAGTGATCATATCTATACCTGCGACAGTTATCTGGCGACGGCTTTTACGTGCAGCTTACGTGATTTTGAGGCGACTGTTGAGGAAGAACCGGGAGATAGCGAGTCTGCGGAATAGAAGGACGGACGGGTCGGGGCTTTAGACCCCACAAACCACTGGAAATGTGGAAGAATTTCCTTTATACTGAAAAAGACGTCTGTAAAGGAGAATTACTATGAAGATAAAAGCATGGAGCATCCTGCTCTCCCTTATCCTGACTTTGACGCTTATTTCCCTGGCTGTCGTCCTGACCCTGGCCTGCAAGCCACTGTATTATCTGGATATCCACGCACTCCATATTCCGGAAACTACCGGCTATACGATTTCGGAGATTAAAGCGAATTATGACGCAGTCATCGACTACAGCCTGAGCTTCGGAAATGCTCCGCTGGAATTTCCCACGTTTCCCATGTCGGAAGGCGGGCGCATTCATTTTGAAGAAGTAAAGAACATCTTCAATCTTTTTAAATACATAGCTATCTTCGGTACGCTGACAGGTGCCGCCGGGATTCTCCGGCAGCGCCGTAAGCAAAGCTATGGATATCTGAAGCTGACGGCTATCCTGACTGTGGCCCTGCCAGCCGTTATCGGAGCAACCGTCGCCCTGAACTGGGACTGGACTTTTGCCGCGTTTCATGAGCTCGCTTTCAACAATGACTACTGGCTCTTCGACCCTGCCACCGATCCGATTATCAATATCCTGCCGGATGCGTATTTTCTGCACTGTGCAGTTATGATTTTGGTACTGGTGATCCTGGGAAGCCTTATCTGCGGTCTGATTTACCGGCGAGTACAGAGAAAGAATGTGAAATAAGAAGAAAAACAGAAAGTAAAATAGAATGTAATATAGAGCGCAAACGGCTGCCCGACAGAATCACCTGCGGGGGACATTGACAGAGCGCCACGAAGAGCTTCTGGCGTCCTGTTATCGCTCCTGCCTGGAGATGGGGGTCGGCTTTAATACCCCGACGATTATTCGCTATCCTTTCGAAAAGCTGCTGCGGGAGCGCAGCCAGGCGTCGCTCGTCCGGCTGAATCTGAACGAAGCCGTGGTGCCGGAGAGCCTGGGCGTGCGGGCAGTGGGGATTAACGCGGATATGAAGCAGAGTATCGAAGATATCATGGAATGTTAGTTATAGAAATGAAACAAGAACAGAGGCTGTCACTTGGAGCGTTTCTGTCTTTCTAATAATATTAAATCGTGATTTAGTAAATCGTGATTTATTTCTCCTCTTCCTTAATCTCCCAGTGAATCAAAAACGTCAGCGCAGCCCTGAGCGCAATAATTCCCGCCACCGTTCCGATTTCTTTCCAGTCCCGGACTACTACGGTTCGCAGGATCTCGCTTCCCAGCTTAAATTCCAGACCCATGGCCAGCCCTCGGGCCAGGGTCAGCTTTGTCTCCGGAGAGCGGTGCAGGTAACTCCAGAAGCCCCGCAGGCCTGAGAAAATGATAATGCCCACGCCGATAAATTCAAAGAGCAGAATCGCTCCGTCCACGATATTTTTCAGAATGAGGTGCAGTAATTCTAAAAATTCCATAGTAAAATCCCCCCGATGTTCCTTCGTAAAAAATTAAACTATTAAAATAAGTATAACATGAAAGATACAGATTTACTACAAAAGGAATGTATTTCAACCGGTAAATAATAAGGCCAGACTATCCTAAAAAACAAGATTGTAAATAGAAAGACAATCCTGTTTTTTATGGAAATACGAAGAAGCCATGAAATAAATTTTTATGTACAAAAAATAATATTTTATAAACTATCATAAAAATGACGAAAAATAAAATTAATTTTCATTGACATTTGGATAAAAAACGATTAAAATACAACTAGATAAAAAAATATTTCTTGAAAGAAATATAACAAGAAAAATTATTTTATGAAAACCAGGTAAAAATGAAAGGATGTCAATGGGAAAAGAAAGTGTAATTAACAATATCAAAGCAAAATATGAGGAGTTATTTCCGGCGGAAAAGAAAGTGGCAGATTACATTTTGAATCACATGGAAGAAGTGATGCTACTGAATGTATCGGAACTGGCCGGGAAAAGCGAGACCAGCGATGCGACGGTAGTAAGAGCCTGCAAGCATCTGGGCTACGGCGGATATTACCAGATGCGGATCTTGCTTTCTCATGATTTGGGAAAAAGCGAGAATAATAATAAAGAAGAAAAACTGGAGACGGCTCAGAAATTATTTTCCTATCATGGAGAACGTGTGAGATATCTGGCGGAACACATCAAGACAGAGACGCTGCTCAATGTGTCGAAGATTCTGATGACCAGCAGAAATACCCACATCGTGGGCGTGGGCAATACCGTTCCGGTGGTGATGGATCTGGGCTTTCGGCTGGAGCGGCACGGAGTTCCCTGCACCTACTCCATGCTGCCGGAGTATTATTACAACCACATCGCTCTCGGCAGCAGCCAGGACGCTATGATTGCCATTTCCAGAACAGGCGCTTCCAAACAGGTTATCCGCGCGGTGGAGATGGCCCATAAAAAAGGCATGAAGATCATCGTTATTACCGGGGAGCTGAACAAACAGATTACAGAATACGCGGATGAAGTGATTCATATCGCGGAGAAGAATAGTAATGAAGGTATAATTATCAAACCAGATTCCCATCTGCTTGAGATTGCCGTCAACGACGCCATTTTATATTCGGTCAAGAATTACAAAGAGCTGGCCGACGACATGGCGAAGCAGCAGGTGGAGAAGGAAAACATCGATATCCTGTTAAGTGAATTCAAACTATAGCAATATAGTGGAAAATAAAAGGGAAAGGAGGAAACACAATGATAGTTGGATTTAGAATTGATGAAAGACTGATTCATGGTCAGGTCATAGCCACATGGCTGAAAACACTGGGCGTAACCCATCTGATCGTAGCGAGCGATGAGGTCGCTGCAGATCCGAAACGCCAGCAGATTCTGAAAGTGATACTGCCTCAGAATGTGAAATGCCTGATCAAAAGCGTCAACGACGTGATCCGAGTGCTGAAGGATCCCAGATGCGATTCCATGCGAATTCTGCTGATTACAGGAAATCCGCAGGACGCCTGTCAGATCGCGAAGGAGATTCCGGTACTGAAGGAAGTGAACCTGGCCAATTACGGAAGTATCACGAAGCCGGACGTCAAGGACAAGATCAGTATTTCACCTATGGTGTATTTGGATCAAGAGGATGTCAAAGCGGCTAACGAACTTATTAACTTGGGATTAAAAGTGTATACGCAGAAAACACCCTCTGATCCAGTTAAAAGTATAGCAAAAATTTAAAGAAAAATCTAGAGAAAAATCAAGATATTTAAGGAGCAAAAACTATGTTAAATGCATTAATCGTAGCCTTGGCTTACTGGGCGTTATTATTGCTCTATAGACTGGGAGCCAACGGCATGGCTGACAGACCGATTTTTGTAGGACCGGTCATCGGATTATTATTAGGGGATATTACAACAGGAGTATTAATCGGAGCAGCACTTGAAGTTATCTATCTGGGCGTCGTGAACGTAGGCGGAGCACAGTCTACCGATACGCTTTACGCGACCTGTATGGCGGTAGCGCTGGCTATTATGACAGGCATCAATCAGGAAGCGGCGATCACGTTAGGTATCGCGTTGGGCTATATCGGCCTTCTGATGCTTCAGGTAACCAGAATTTTCTTCGCGTTCATGTGCCCGATTCTTGACCGGGTAGCAGAGGAGGGCAATTCCAGAAAGTTCTCGTTCATGTACATCGGCCATATTGTAGTGGGTTACGGCTTCGGCGCCATCACCATTTTCGTAGCTCTGGCAGCAGGCGCAGACGCGACACAGGCGTTCATCGATTCCCTGCATCCGGCTATCATGGGCGGTCTGCAGACAGCAGCCGGTTTACTTCCGGCACTGGGACTCGGCATCCTGTTAAATATGCTTTGGGATAACAAGAAAATCATGTACTTCTTCCTTGGCTTTGTTCTGGTGGTATACATGGCAATGCCGACCATCGCGCTGGCAGTTATCGGCGTCTTCCTGATGCTGAC
Organism: Laedolimicola intestinihominis; assembly: GCF_040096155.1. Taxonomy (NCBI): domain Bacteria; kingdom Bacillati; phylum Bacillota; class Clostridia; order Lachnospirales; family Lachnospiraceae; genus Laedolimicola; species Laedolimicola intestinihominis. The sequence goes on from NZ_JBBMFE010000006.1 coordinate 68,616, forward strand.
CGATCTCTACAGAAATCAGGATCTGCTGGCAGTTAAGAAACTGGTTTCCAAGGGCAAAATGACGGAAGAGGAGGAATTCTTTAATGAGTAATAGTGTTAAGGAAAATAAAGTTTTAAAGCGTATTCTGAATCGTAGCTGGGCGGTAGGAGCCGCATACAACAATGTGCGTGGTCAGGGTCACGGCGCGATTTACTGCTTATATCCTCTGCTGGACAAGCTGTATCCGAATCCGGAGGACAAAGAGAAAAAAGTAGAGGCTATCAAGAGACATGAGGTGTTTTACAACATCACCCCCCAGGTAAATACTATCGGACTTGGTATCTTCGCCGCTTTGGAGGAGAAGATTGCGGAAGACGATAACTTTGATAAGAGTACTGTAAACTCCATTAAAACAGCTATCATGGGACCGGCCAGCGGTATCGGCGACGCCATGTTCCAGGTTACGATTAAGCTGATTGCGGCCAGCATCGGTCTGAGCTTCGCGCAGAACGGCTCACCCCTTGGAGGTATTCTTTTCTTCCTGATTTTTAACCTCTGCAGCTGGTTTGTGCGGAAATATCTGATGAATCTGTCCTACAACGCAGGTGAAAAACTTGTGGCGACAGCAAGCGAGACAGGAATTATTCAGCTTCTGACCAACGCGGCTTCCATCATCGGTCTGTTCATGGTAGGTGGTCTGGTGGCAAATTCTGTAAAATTATCCCTGGCATTCAGCTGGGAGGCAGCAGGAGGAACCATTACCCTTCAGAGCTTCTTTGACGCGATTATGCCGAACTTCCTTCCGCTGGCAGCCACCCTTCTGGTTACATACGCACTGCGGAAAAAGGCAAACGCAAACCTGATTATGATTCTGATTATCGTGCTTTCCATCGTTGGAAAGTGGATTGGACTTTTCTAAAAAATAAGAAAGAGGAGGAAATGAAAAATGCTTGTTACAATGGCGGAAATTATGAACCGTGCGAGAGCGGAGGGCTATGGCGTGACAGCCCCCAATGTACAGAGTGAGGACACAGTCAGAGCGGTTATTAAGGTCGCAGAGGATCTGAACGCGCCGATGATCATCGACGTAAATGCGTTCATTCATCCGGATCTGCCCTGGTTTATTCAGATGATTCGTGAACTTTCTGAACTCTCTCCGGTGCCCATTGCCATCAATCTGGATCATGGAAAGACCTATGAGGATGTGATTCTGGGCATCCGTTCCGGTTGCACATCTGTCATGGTAGACCGCTCATCACTTTCCTATGAGGAAAATCTAGAGCAGACAAAGGAGATCGTAAAGATTGCGAAGGCTCTGGGTATCAGCGTAGAGGCTGAGCTGGGTCATGTGGGCATGGGTGCCAACTATGAGGTAGATGGCGTCAGCAATCTGACCGAGCCGGATCAGGCAGCGAAATTCATCCAGGAGACTGGCGTAGATTGCCTGGCAGTTGCCATCGGAACGGCGCACGGCAGATATAAGGGAACGCCACATATCGATTTTGAGCGTCTGGCCCAGATCGTGGAAGCCTGCGGTGATACACCATTGGTACTGCACGGTGGTTCCGGAACCGGTGACGAGAACCTGGCGAGAGCAGTCAGAAGTGGAATCCAGAAGGTAAATCTGGCGACGGAGCTGGTGGTAGCAGGAAAAGAGGAGCTGGTGGAATTCTTCAAGGATCCGAACTTTGATAAGTGGAAACTGATGCCCACATTCATCAAGGGCTACAGTGACAGACTGGCTCATTACGTAAAATTATTCGGACAGGATGGAAAGGCTTGGACTAGGTAGGTAACATATGATCAGATTTTTGATAGCGAGTCACGGACGCCTGGCGGACGGATTCAAAAGTACGGTAGAGGTTATCATCGGAAAAGATGTGGCGGACAAGATAGAGACAGTCAGTGCTTTTATAGGGGAAAGTATCGAGGACGCAAAGGGAAGGCTGGAAGCGGTGGTAAAAGCCATTCCGAAGGAGGAGCAGGTCATCATTTTCAGCGATATTATGCATGGAAGTGTGAATCAGTACCTGATGCCTTTCGTAGATGATGAAAGAGTATTTCTGATCACCGGAACGAGCTTTCCGTTGGTGTGCGATATTATTATCCAGTACTGTTTCTACGAAGACGCAAAGGTGGCTCCGGAGGAACTGGCGGCGGCCGTAGAGAGAGCAAAAGACGAGATCATTTTTGTAAACCAGGCAATGAAAAAGGAACAGTCAGAGAAAAACGAAGACGACTTTTTTGAATGATGAAGGAGTGGAAACTATGATTAGATTTGCAGACGCCTGCGGAAAGACAGGAAAAACCATAGCAGCCAGATTGCTGCCGGAGACAGATTTAATAGAGGGAATTGAAGCGGTATGCGAGAAAAACGGCGTGAAGCACGCGTACGTTACCTGCTTCGGATCCTTTGCGAAGACCGGATATATGTATCTGGTTCCGAAGCCGGAGGCAAAGATCGGCGCAGGCTACGGAGACGTATTTACCTGTGAGGGTCCGGTGGAATTCCTGAACGGAACCGGCGTGGTATGTCAGAATGATGGAAAGTACGACACCCATTTCCACGCGACCATGTGCGACAAGACCGGAAAGGTATTTGGCGGACACATTGTAAAAGGACAGACGCCCACATTAACCACCGTTGATTTGGTCATTGTTGAGATTGCGGATGTTGAGATGCTGAGAGTATTCGACGAGGAGACAGCGCTGACGCAGTTCCTTCCGAAAGCATAACAGGCAGATTTCAAAGGGATATCAGACACGGTTTGATATCCCTTTTGAGTTGTAATGGAGAAAGCAGATATGATGGGAAATATAAAACTGGGCGTTATCGCGGATGATTTTACGGGAGCCAGCGACGCGGCCTCATTTCTGGTCAAAGCCGGGTACCGGGTTATCCTGCTGACGGATGTCCGCGGGGTTCAGCCGCTGGACTGCGACTGCGTGGTTGTGGCGCAGAAGATACGAAGCGTGCCGCCCAAAGAGGCGATTCGCCAGGTGCAGGCGGCTCTGGGACTGTTCCGGGCGCTGGGCGTGGAGAAGGTATACTACAAATATTGTTCCACCTTCGACTCCACACCAAAGGGAAATATCGGAATCATCGGGGACTATCTGATGGAGGCGCTGGATGTGCCGTACACGCTTCTATGTCCCTCCCTTCCGGTAAACGGGAGAACCGTAAAAGACGGAAGGCTGTATGTGAACGGTCAGCCGTTGGACGAAAGCCCCATGAGAAATCATCCGTTGAATCCCATGTGGGATTCCTATATACCGAATCTGATGAAAGAGCAGTCCGGGTATCCCTGTTATGTTCTGGACAGGGAGACACTGAAACAGCCGTCAAAGGGTGTGAATGAAGCACAGAAAACTGGAAAATTTTACCTGGTCCCGGATTATGAGACGGAGGAGGATGGAAGGGCGATTCTCGCTGCCTTTCCGGATCTGCGTCTGTATACAGGCGGTTCGGGACTTTTGGAATATTTCGGCGGCGCAGGCGGACGGGGAGAAACGGTATACAAAAGCGAGGGCGACAGTGAAAAAGCGGTGATTCTCTGCGGAAGCTGCTCGGAAATGAGCGGCAGGCAGATCCGCAGTTATATCGAAAAAGGCCATCCCTTTGTCCGGATTGACTCGGAAAAGCTGCTGGCTGGGGAGGTAAACGCGGAGCAGATATTTGAGACAGTCCTGCAAAACCTCCCGGAGACGACAGTGGTATACAGCGACGGCGTAGAAAAAAATATGAGCGGCGTAGCGCGGGATGAGACGTTTACGAAGCTGTCTACGTTATTTGAAAAGTTGCTGGCAGATCTGAGCGAAAAAACACTGCAGGCCGGATTTGGTAAAATCGTGGTGGCAGGCGGTGAGACTTCAGGCGCGGTAACCCTCCGGCTCAACTATCACGCATACCATATCGGCCGAGTGATAGCGCCAGGCGTCCCCATGTTGATACCAGTGGAAAATCCGAAGCTGCAGCTGGCATTGAAATCCGGTAATTTCGGGGATGAAGAATTTTTTACGAAAAGTCTGAGTGAGGAGAAATAAAATATGAATGAGACAATGAAAGAGGTTATCTGGGTCGCCAATCAGTTATTTAACCGGGGACTGGTGACCGGTTCAACAGGAAATATCAGTTTCCGGGACGGAGATACGGTCTATATCTCAAAAAGCGGCGGTTGTTTCGGGCGGCTGGATGAAAATGGTTTTGCGAAAATTGCTTTGGATGGAACGATTCTGGAGGGAAGGCCCAGCAAAGAATATCCGCTGCATCTGGCCATGTACCGGGTTTCCGATGAAAATCAGGTCATCATCCATACCCATAGCTTTTACGCCACGCTGATTTCCTGTCTGAAGGATAAGGAAAAGGCGTTTGCCGGTTTATATGCGTATACGCCTTATCTGAATATGAAGACCGGCGGTCTTCTGAAGGCGGTTCCCTATCAGAAACCGGGCAGCAGGGAATTGTTCGCGGACTTTGAGGCAGTGGTGGATGAGAAGACCAAACTGTACTTTTTGAACAATCACGGAGTCGTACTGGGAGCGAAAAACGCGCTGGACGGCTTTTATACACTGGAAGAGCTGGAAACCAACTCAAAACTGTTGTATACGATTGAAAAATATGGAAAGGAGGAATTTCAGACCGTCTAGGAAAATAAAGTTCACACATTTTTAAGATTTATTTTATTGACAATCAAACCCAAGCGTACTAACATATAGGATACTATATAGGGAGCTATATAGTATCCTATTTATTATGAAAAAATTTGCAGAAGGAGGATCAACCAATGAGGAGGGGGCCCAGCCCAATCAGCAAGCGGATTCGGATTATCAACAACAAGTTCCGCGAGCTGTGGGATAAAAATCTTCTGAAATACAACCTGACCGGCATGCAGATGGAAATACTCTGCTATCTGAAATGCAATCCGGACAAGGAAATTCATCAGCGGGAGATCGAGTACTGGTTCCAGCTGAAAAACCCGACGGTGACCGGCATCCTGAACCGGTTGGAGGAAAAAGGCTATATCGCCAGGCGGCGCAATCCGGCTGACGGCAGATACCGGATTATAGAAGTGACGGAAAAAGGCAATCAGGTCATGGAGGATATGGGAGAGGGAGCCAGAAATCTGGACGAACGAATCTACGCCTGTATGACGGACGAGGAGCAGGCAAAGCTTCTGGAGCTTCTGGACCGGATCCTGGCGACTATGACGGAAAATGATGGAACAGAAGAACAGTTAGAGCAGCATAGAGAAAGAATCACACAAGGAGGGCACACATGCTGAAGACATTAAAGGCCTATATAGGCGAGTACAAAAAGACGGCCATCTCAGCGCCGATTTTTATTGTCTTCGAGGTTATCTTTGAGATGATCATTCCGCTTCTGATGGCGGCTATCATCGACAACGGACTTGAGACAGGCAACATGAAATATGTAATCACGATGGGACTGGTGATGCTTCTGGTATCCTTTGCGTCCCTGTTCTGCGGAGCTTTTGCCGCGAAGCAGGCGGCCATCGCGTCTACCGGCTTTGCGAAAAATGTAAGAGAGGGAATGTACAATCATATCCAGGAATTTTCCTTCTCCAATATCGATCATTTTTCTACCGCGGGACTGGTTACACGTCTGACCACCGATGTAACCAACGTACAGAACGCGTTCCAGATGATGATGCGTATGCTGATGCGTGCGCCGGTTATGCTGGTCACGGCCATGACTATGACCTTTATCATCAATGCCAGACTGTCCTGTGTATATCTGGTGGCGCTGGTATTCTTAGGAATCGTCATTGCCTTCCTGATGGGACGCGTAGGAAAATATTTCCGTGAAATGTTCGATAAATACGACGCCCTGAACGCGGATATCCAGGAAAATCTGACCGGTATCCGGGTAGTCAAGGCATACGTGCGTGAGGAGCATGAGAAGCAGAAGTTTGGCAAGGCCTCCGAGGCCGTATATCGCTGCGCGGTTCGGGCCCAGAAGCTGATGGTCAGCATGATGCCCACCATGCAGTTTACGGTTTACGCCTGTATCATCGCGGTGTCCTGGCTGGGTGCCAGAACCATCGTAGCGGGCAATATGACCACCGGCCAGCTGATGAGCCTCTTTACCTATACCATGAATATCATGATGAGCCTGATGTTCATCGCTATGGTAGCTGTTATGCTGACCATGGCCAAATCCTCCGCAGAGCGTATCTGCGAGGTCTTAAATGAAAAGAGCAGCCTGACCAATAAGGAGCAGGCTGTTACAGAGGTTCCCGACGGCTCCATTACCTTTGACAACGTATCCTTCAGCTATCGGAACGACGAGGGTAATCTGAATCTGGATCATATCAATCTGGAAATCAAATCCGGCGAGACTGTAGGGATCCTGGGCGGCACCGGAAGCGCCAAGTCTACGCTGGTACAGCTGATCCCCAGATTGTATGACGTAACAGGAGGAAGCGTCCGGGTAGGCGGCATCGACGTCCGGGATTACGACCTGGATTCCCTCCGGAATCAGGTGTCCATGGTGCTTCAGAAGAACGTGCTGTTTTCCGGCACCATCAAGGAAAACCTGCGCTGGGGCGATAAGGACGCCAGCGATGAGGAGCTGATCCGCGTCTGTAAGCTGGCCTGCGCCGATGAATTTATCCAGCGCTTCCCGGAGCAGTATGACACCTGGATTGAGCAGGGCGGCAGCAATGTGTCCGGCGGACAGAAGCAGCGTCTCTGTATCGCCAGAGCCCTGTTGAAGAAGCCGAGAATCCTGATTCTGGACGATTCCACCAGCGCGGTGGATACCCATACGGACGCCATGATCCGGAAGGCCTTCCGGGAGGAGATTCCCGATACCACCAAGATCATCATTGCCCAGCGTATCTCTTCCGTACAGGATTCGGATAAGATTATCGTGCTGGATGACGGCGCGGTGAGCGGCGTCGGAACCCATGCGGAATTATTGAAAAATAACGCAATTTACCGGGAAGTATACGAATCCCAGCAGAAGCCCACAGACAGCGAAGGAGGTGACGCAGAATGAGCAACAGCAAAAGACCGGGAGGTCCCGGAGGACCCAGAGGAATGAGAAAAGGCCCCAAGGCGAAAAACCCCATGAAGACGCTGAAGCGAATCTTCGCCATCATCGTAAAGGGCTATCCGATTCAGTGCGTACTGGTTATCATCGGTATCGTAGTCGGAGTACTGGCCAACGTATACGGCAGCTTATTCCTGCAGTCTCTGATCGATGACTACATTACACCCCTGGTGGGAAGCTCCGCGCCGGATTTCACACCGCTTTTGAAGGCGCTGGCCACCATGGCGGTGATTTATCTGGTGGGCGTGGTCTCCAACTATCTGTACAACCGCCTGATGATTTACATTTCCGAGGGCAGCCTGAAAAAAGTAAGGGACGGCCTGTTCGACCACATGGAGACCCTGGCGATTCCGTATTTTGACACCCATACCCACGGAGACCTGATGAGTATCTACACCAATGATACAGATACCCTGCGGCAGATGATCAGCCAGAGTATCCCGCAGCTGCTGTCCTCCGCCATTACCATCGTCAGCGTCTTCGCGTCCATGGTATACTTAAGCCCGATTCTGACCCTAATGATCGTTGCCATGGTATTCGTCATGACAAATGTCATCAAGAAAATCGGCGGCCAGTCCGGCCGGTACTTTATGGCGCAGCAGCAGGATCTGGGTAAAGTCAACGGCTACATTGAGGAAATGATGGACGGCCAGAAGGTGGTAAAGGTCTTCTGCCATGAGGAAGAAGCCAAGGCAAAATTCAAGGAGCTGAACGACAAGCTCTTTGACAGTGCCAGCAACGCGAACGTCTATGCGAACGTGCTGATGCCGGTAATGGGAAATATTGGAAATATCAATTATGTGCTGACCACCATTGTAGGATCTCTGCTGGCCATCGGCGGGATCGGCGGCCTGACCCTGGGCGGTCTTGCCTCCTTCCTGCAGCTGACAAGAAGTTTCAATCAGCCGATTGCGCAGATTGCCCAGCAGTTCAACTCTATCATTATGGCCCTGGCAGGCGCGGAGCGAATCTTCAACCTGATGGATGAGCCCTCTGAGCAGGACGGCGGTTACGTAACCCTGGTCAATGCCCGCTATGAGGGTGACAAGCTGGTGGAGGTGCCGGAGCGTACCGGTATCTGGGCCTGGAAGCATCCCCATCATGACGGTACCATCACATACACGGAGCTGAAGGGCGACGTAGTCATGGACGGGGTAGACTTTGGTTATACACCGGAAAAAACCGTACTTCACGACATTAAGCTCTACGCGAAGCCCGGACAGAAGGTGGCCTTCGTAGGCGCTACCGGAGCCGGAAAAACGACCATTACCAACCTGATCAACCGGTTTTACGATATTCAGGACGGAAAGATCCGTTACGACGGTATCAACATCAATAAGATTAAGAAGCAGGATCTGCGCCGTTCCCTGGGTATGGTACTTCAGGACAGCCACCTGTTTACCGGCACCGTAGCCGACAATATCCGGTACGGCAAGCTGGACGCCACCGACAGCGAGGTCAAGGGCGCAGCCATGCTGGCAGGCGCAGACAGCTTTATCAGGCACCTGCCCCAGGGCTATGATACCATGCTCACCGGAGACGGCGGCAACCTGTCCCAGGGACAGCGTCAGCTTCTGACCATCGCCCGTGCAGCCATTGCCGACCCGCCCGTCCTGATCCTGGATGAGGCGACGTCGAGCATCGACACCCGAACCGAAGCAATCGTCCAGCGAGGCATGGACAGCCTGATGCAGGGCCGTACGGTATTTGTCATTGCCCACCGCCTCTCCACCGTCCAGAACTCCGACGTGATCATGGTCCTGGAGCAGGGACGCATCATCGAGCGGGGCAATCACGAGGAACTGATTGCCCAGAAGGGCAAATATTATCAGCTCTATACCGGAGCCTTTGAACTCTCATAACCTTAATCTCGAAAACCAGCTCTGTGGGGTTCGAACACACGATTTTTGAACCTCGCAGAGCGTCCGTCTTAAAAGGAGCTTTTATGCGAGAAAAATTTCAACATTTTATGCAAGGCCGCTACGGCGCCGATCAGCTGTCCCGGTTTCTGACTACCATCGGCCTGGTTCTGATTATTCTGAACCTGTTTGTCCGCAGCAACATCATCGTCTACCTGGTCATGGCGATATTAGTCTACTGCTACTACCGCATGTTCTCCCGCGACTACAACCGCCGCTACGCCGAGAATCAGAAATTCCTGACCTGGCAAAATCGGGTAAAATACAAAGTAAATAACTGGAAGCGCAATTTAACTGACCGCAAAACCCACCACATCTACAAATGTCCAAACTGCCGTCAGAAAATCCGCGTCCCCAGGGGCAAAGGAAAAATTATCGTAACCTGTCCCAAATGCCGCACCGAATTCCAGAAAAAAAGCTAAAACCCAAAAAGCAATGCAGTCTGTAAAAAGATTGCATTGCTTTTTTTAATAGAACAAAGTGGAAAAATAACATTTCCCTGTGTATAAAAAAATCAGGAACCGCTCATAATGTGGATAGAAACGGATACCGTCCAGCGACGGCAGAAAGGAGATTCTATATTATGAAGAGGTTCAGAAAATACACAGCAGGACTGTTGCTGCTTGTACTGGTCCTGGGCGTAAGCGCCTGTGGCAATTCCGACAACAACGGCGGAACCAACAAGCCGAACACCGAAAACAACGGAACTACCAATAACGGAGCCACCACCGACGGCACCGTGAACAATGGAACCGTCAATGACGGCAACATCGTAGACGACGCCGTAGACGGCGCAGGCGACGCAGTCGAGGATGTAGGCGATGGCATCATGAACGGCGTGGATGACGTGGTAGACGGCACAGAAAATGTGGTGGACGATATGACGAATGGGACAACGAACACCAATAACGGCACCACAAACCAGACCACTCGTTAAGCCTGAAAAGAAAGCAAAAAGCAATGCCCTGCAGATCGAGATGGATTTGCAGGGCAATTTTATGGGAAAACCTGGTCTGACGGTGAGATTCTTTGTGATTCCCGTCTTGCAGACCCGTCCAAAATGCGCTATACTGTAGACTGAATCGGCGCGCGGGAAAAGCGCCGGAAGCAAGAGAAAGAAAAGGGCAGGGATAAAACAATGAAGTGCATTACTGTAAAAGAATTATATCGCAACACCGAAAGCTATCTGGATAAGGAAATCACAGTAGCAGGCTGGCTCCGCAGTAACCGTGGCTCCAAGGCCTTCGGCTTCCTGGTTATGGGAGACGGAAGCTGCTTCCAGACACTGCAGATCGTATACCATGATAACATGGAGAATTTTAAAGAGGTTTCCAAGCTGAACGTGGGCGCAGCTGTGATTGTAAAGGGAACTCTGGTTGCTACACCGGAGGCAAAGCAGCCCTTCGAGATTCAGGCAGAAGAGGTTGTGGTAGAGGGCGATTCCGCGCCGGATTATCCGCTGCAGAAGAAGCGCCACTCCTTCGAGTATCTGAGAACCATTCCCCATCTGCGCGCCAGAACCAATACCTTTCAGGCTGTATTCCGGGTTCGCTCCCTGATTGCCTACGCGATTCACCAGTTCTTCCAGGAGAGAGGCTTCGTATACGTACATACGCCGCTGATTACCGGAAGCGACTGCGAGGGCGCAGGCGAGATGTTCCAGGTGACCACGCTGGATCTGAACAATGTACCGAAGACCGAAGAGGGACAGATCGATTACAGTCAGGACTTCTTCGGAAAAGAGACGAATCTGACCGTAAGCGGACAGCTGAACGGCGAGACCTACGCTATGGCGTTCCGTGATATCTATACCTTTGGACCGACCTTCCGCGCGGAGAATTCCAATACCACACGCCATGCGGCTGAGTTCTGGATGATTGAGCCGGAGATGGCCTTTGCGGATCTGGAAGACAATATGGAAGTAGCCGAGGCTATGCTGAAATATGTCATCAGCTACGTGCTGGAGAATGCTCCGGAGGAGATGAATTTCTTCAACCAGTTTGTGGACAAGGGACTTTTGGACAGACTGCACGGCGTGCTGAATTCCGAGTTCGGTCATGTGACCTACACCGAGGCCATTGAAATTCTGGAGAAGAACAACGACAACTTTGATTATAAGGTAAGCTGGGGCTGCGATCTGCAGACCGAGCATGAGCGTTATCTGACCGAGCAGGTCTTCAAGCGCCCGATTTTCGTAACAGATTACCCGAAGGACATCAAGGCCTTCTATATGAAGCTGAACGAGGACGGCAAGACCGTAGCCGCTATGGACTGTCTGGTACCGGGTATCGGTGAGATCATCGGCGGAAGCCAGAGAGAGGACGACCTGGAGAAGCTGACCGGTCGTATGCAGGAGCTGGGTCTGAAGGAAGAGGATTACGGCTTCTACCTTGACCTGCGGAAATACGGCTCTGTCCGTCATTCCGGCTTTGGCCTGGGCTTCGAGCGCTGCGTGATGTATCTGACCGGTATGGGCAATATCCGCGACGTGATTCCGTTCCCGAGAACCGTAAATAACTGCGAGCTGTAATCAGAATCTAATATTTTACAAATTATATGGAAATGTAATTAGAATATCTGTATCATTCTCTGATTGGGGGTGGTGCAGATATTTTTATATTCAAAGATTTCGGGAGAGACATATTTTTTCATTTTCTTTTTTCATGGAAAGGGTTCTTTATAAAACGATAGCATCGTGTTAGAATAAAAGCTGAGAATAAAAGCAAAAGGAGCAGAGAGGGATCCATGGAAAATCAGTCCAGCCAGTACGCAACCGAATACGAAATCCTCGATCTGGTCAAGCTGAAGCTCTACCAGCGTCTCCACGGCCTTGCGCCTGTGTTGGGAGCGGTGAAGTTTCAGATAGAGGAGACGAAGCAGCTGGTACAGAAGAATCTGGATCCGAAGGAGTTGGAGCAGAAATCAGACGCAGAGGGTTGGGAGAGTGAAAAGAAAGTCTGCGTGGGCTTCCGAACCGATGGCCATGCTTTCTACCTTTCCCAGTTCCGTCTCCAGTCCGATTTCCTGCATAGCAGCGACTTCCTCTCACAGGAGCTGCTGCATATGCTCAGTCACTGTCTCCTGGGGCACCCCTTCGAGGCCTGGCGCGTCGAACAGGAGGAGCGCAAGGGCTGGGAGGCTGCCTGCGACGAGAAAGCCTGGGAGCTGACGGAAGAACTGTGGGGAAAGCCCATCCCGGAAAAGCCGCCTGTGGACGACCACAGTCTCTGGGGACAGAAGCCTGACGAGCGGGAAAAGGCCTTCTGGCAGGGGCAGGGGGAGAAGCTGCTTCGAAGCGGCAATCCCAGAGGAAAACGGAAAGCGGGGACGGCGAAGCGGCACCGCACCCGGCAGCTGGTTCCGGCAGCCGGTCAGCGGGGCGATTATCGGAGTATTTTAAGAGGCCTGTCCTCCTACCGGGAGGACAGCCGCCTGAATCTGGACGAGTTTCAGTATTCCTGGTACACTTACGGACTGGAAATGTATAGAAATATGCCGCTGATAGAACCGCTGGAATACAGTGAGGAACGGAAAATCGCCGACCTGGTCATTGTCATCGATACCTCCGGTTCCTGTGAAAAAGAACTGGTGCGGGTATTCCTGGAGGAGACCAGGGGGATTCTGGAACAGGATCGCCTGTTTTTCCGAAGCTTCTGCCTGCACCTGATCCAATGCGACAATCAGATCCAGCAGGACGACTGCATTCACAGCCGGGAAGAATTCGAAAAATATCTGGAGCACCTGGAGATCCGGGGCGGGGGCGGGACAGATTTCCGTCCGGCCTTCGCGCGGATTGAGGAGCTGAGGCAGCGGGGAGAGCTGCGGGATTTACAGGGAATTCTGTATTTTACGGACGGCTGCGGCTGGTATCCGAAGAAGGAGCCGGACTATCAGGTCTGGTTCGTAATGCTGCAGGGGCATTTTGACAGTATCGATATGCCGGACTGGGTACACAGACTGGTATTGGAGGAGAAAAGGGCATGAATATACAGGAAGCAAAAGAAGAAATCAAAAAGACAGTCCGGGCTTATACGGCCAGAACGGCGGCGGGAACCTTCCGGATCCCGGTGCCGCGCCAACGTCCGGTGCTGCTCATCGGCCCGCCGGGCATTGGCAAGACCGCCATCATGGAGCAGATTGCCGGAGAATGCGGCGTCGGCCTGGTGTCTTACACCATGACCCACCATACCCGCCAGAGCGCCATCGGCTTGCCGGTATTGACGGAAAGGCAGTTCGCGGGAAAAGAGTATACCGTGACCTCCTATACCATGAGTGAAATCATTGCGTCGGTCTACGGGCAGATCGAGAAAACCGGCTGCACCGACGGCATCCTGTTCTTGGATGAAATCAACTGCGTGTCAGAGACCCTGATGCCCGCCATGCTGCAGTTTCTCCAGTATAAGACCTTCGGAAGCCATGCGTTGCCCGAGGGCTGGGTCATCGTGGCGGCCGGTAATCCGCCTGCCTACAACCGTTCGGTGCGGGAATTCGATACGGTTACTCTGGATCGGGTACGCTATATGAAGGTGGAACCGGATTTCCCCATCTGGAAGCATTATGCGGTGGAGCGCGGCCTACACCCGGCGGTATTGTCCTTCCTGGAGCTGCGTCCGGAACGCTTTTACGTGATGGAGCCTGGCGAGAAGGGCTTTGTGACCGGACGGGCCTGGGAAGATTTGTCAGAGATACTGCTGACCATGGAGGAGCTGGAGCTTGGCGTGGAGGAGGCGCTGTTCGGCCAGTATCTTCAGGACGAGGACACGGCGACGGAATTTACCTTTTATTACCGTCTTTATGAAAAATGGAAGAAGGAGCTGAAGCCCGAGCAGATTCTGACCGGAGCAGCGGACGTGCCGACGAATCTGCCGTCCCTGCCCTTTGACGAGCGTCTCTGCATCGTCTGGCTTTTGTTACAGCGTATTTACGCCCTGGGAGGGGCGTACGAGGAACAGCAGAAGCTGTCCGACAGTTTGCGCTTCTTTGCGGACGGCCTGGGACAGGGAACCGCAGAGCAGCTGACAGCGCTTGTGGACGAGCGCCTGGACCGTCGGAGAAAGAGCCTGGCGGTCCGCAAAGAAAACGGTCTGCTGGATGCAGGGGAAGAAGAACGGGAACAGCGGCTTTTCAACGTGATCCGGGACTGCAGGGAGGCAGTCAGGACAGGCGGAGCCGCAGACGCATTTTCGGAGAGAAGCGGACAGGAACAAAAGCGGGCAGAGCGGCAGCGGAAAGAACTGACCGCGGCCATGCAAAACGGCGCGGCATTCGTCCGTGAAGCCTTCGGGGAAAAGCAGGAGCTGGTCATCTTCCTGACCGGCATCCGGGAGCGTTCCGTCTGTGCGGGAATCCTGAAGAGGGAGCCGGAGCTTCGGACGCAAGCGGAGCAGCTTCTGGGCGCAGACCGGCGGGAAGCGGAGCTTCGAAAACGGCTGTAATAAAACAGAAAAATGACAGAAGGGGGAAGAGAGCAGATGAGAAAAATATATAAACGCTAAAGGTCGAAAACAGGGAAAAACATCCCCTTGACCCGGATTGTAATTTCAGGGTGTGTATGATATACTGGACAAAATAAAAGAAAGAACGCAATGGGAGTGAAACTCGTTGCGAAAGAGAAAAACAGACATGAGTGAGCATACACATCCCCATACACACATCGCGCCGGATGGTACGGTATACGAGCACACCCACATAGACGACAGCCACAGCCATGAGGGCGGCCATCCCCATAGTCATGGTCACACCCACACCCACCAGAACACCAAGGCAGTCCTGAACCGCCTCTCCAGGGCCATCGGCCATATGGAATCCATCAAGAGGATGGTGGAGGACGGCCGGGACTGCAGCGAAGTGCTGGTACAGCTTTCCGCCGTCAAAGCCGCCATCAACAACACGGCCAAAGTGATCCTGAAAGACCACATCGAACACTGTATGGTAGACGCCGTTGAAAGCGGCGACCATGAAGCTATCGAAGAGCTGACCGCAGCCATCGACCGGTTTATCAAATAAATAAAAAAATCTTCATAAAAATTTAAACAAAGCTACGGAAAAATGCGCTAAGATAACAGAAACAGGAGGCGCAAGAATATGAAGAGAAAAAAGATATTGCTATGCATATTGCTGACCGCAGCCCTGCTGGTCGGCTGCAATGCCAAAAACATAGATACGGATACGACGACACCATCCCAGGGTACCGACGACACCGCAGATTCCGATACCCCGCTGATATCCGAGGACGAAAAATCCGGAAGCGTCACCTCGCTGGCCGTCAATATCCCGACCAAGATAAACGGAAAGGAATTTACCATAACCACCGAGCAGGCCTATCCGGACGACGATGAGATTCTTGCAGTCAACGCTATATACGGGGATCAGACCCTGAAGCTGGATGAAAGTCTGGGGGTAAAGGGTATCTACGAGGTAGTTCAGAAGGACGGTACCTATATGCTGACAGAAACCGGCACCTTCAATGACTGGCGGGTGGTCTATCTGCTTCGGGCAGATGCGAAGGAAATCACCGAGACAGATGTGATAGATGGTTCTCTGGGTGATATACCAAAGAATCCCGAGGACGGATTTTCTATTACCTCCAAGATAGACGTGCTGGGCAGCTATGGCGGCACCAGGACTTACACCATTGAAAACGGCCGCTTTACCACAGACAGCACGCTGTATGAATTCCGGGGCACTCCGGACGGATACAGGCCTGTGCTAACCGTAACAGGCGAGATCAGCTGCCGGATCGAAGGCGGCAGTACGGAGCTGAAGCCTGGCGATATCATCACCCCGACGGCATATTCGGAGGACGGAGTATTCTATTTTGAAAGGGAGGACGGCACTCCGGGCAGCTTCCAGGTGGATCTGGACGAAGAAGGAAATTACGCATATACAATTGGCGGCGTAGATGAGAATGAGCTGTTTGAATCACTGCCCTATGCAGGTTAAAGACAGGTGTGACACCCGGTCGGAAGGAATCCTTCCGCCGGGTGTTTTTGCGCGAATTTGAAAGGATTATTTTTAGGGACGAGAATTGAAGTCAGGGAGTGAATCACTCCAAATATTCCAGAGATTGTGAGCCCACAAAAGATAGCGACGCCTTTACTTTGGCAAAAGAATTAAATATAATAAAGGAAGGAGAGATGAGGAGGTATATGATTATGCCGCTTATGGAAAAGGAACACTATACGATCGAAGATATTTATGCGTTGCCGGAAGGAGAAAGGGCAGAACTGATAGACGGGCAGATGTATATGATGTCACCGCCTGGAAGAAGACATCAGTGGCTTTCTACTTATCTATTGACGGAAATAAGCCTCTATATCAGAAGTAAGAAGGGGACATGTGAGGTATATGCGGCTCCCTTTGGCGTATTCCTGAAAAATGAAAAAGGAGAGGACGATTATCTGGAACCGGATATTGTGGTAGTATGCGATCTGGACAAGCTGGACGAAAAAGGCTGTCATGGCGCTCCAGACTGGGTGATAGAGATTGTATCGCCCTCTAGTAAGAAGCGGGATTACCTGAAAAAGACTGCGATTTATATGGAGCAGGGTGTCCGGGAATACTGGATTGTGGATCCGATGCGCGAGGTGACCGTAGTTTATAAGCGTGAGGAAGAAGGCTTCCCGGTAATATACAAATTCGGCGAGTCGGTAAAGGCAGGGATATACGAAGAACTTGAGATTACGATAAAGTAATTTCCTCGCCGCTTTGTTAAAAAATTAGCAACTAAGTCTCAAAAGGCACATTTGTGCTTAAATGAGTGTAAAAAAAGCCATGGTTGAACAATATAGACGTTTCAACCATGGCTTTTTTGTTGAAAAAGTGCTTATAATGGCAAAATGTACAAAAACGAATACAATGTCCTATAATCTAATCATCAAAGTAAACAACACAAACGTGAGGAGGAACATAAAACTATGGCAAGTAATTACAGAGAACCGAACATTATCTTCGAGGGATGGACCGACAAACCGGGTACCGGTATCATCGTGACAGGAGCAGCGAGCGGAATCGGAGCCGCCACCGCGATTCTGGCAGCACAGCACGGATTGAAGGTAGCAGCCTGGGATATGTTCGTAGAGGGCGTACAGGAGACTATCGAGCGTGCAGGCGAATTCGGCTGCAACATCAAACCGATTCAGGCAGACCTGTCCTCTGACGAGGCAGTAGACAGAGCTATGAAAGAGACCCTGGAGTTCTGCAAGCCGAAGTATCTGGCCAACGTAGCAGGCCCGAAGATGCTGAACACCCAGTGGAATTATGAGCAGGTAGTCGGAATCGCATGTGCGATGATTCATCGCCTCTGCATTGCATTTGAGGCACTGGATCTGGATGAGGGCGCAGCCGTAGTAAACGTAGCGGCAGTAGCCGGAATCTTCGAGGGCGGCGGCGGAGATCCTTGGTACGCGACAGCAAAGGCCGGTATCGCAGGCTATACCAAGAATCAGGCAGATGCTCTGAAGGGACGTGTTCGTATGAACTGCGTATGCCCGGGAGGCCCGATTCACACTCCGAGAAACCACAGCGCAGTAGAAGGCGAATTCATGCAGCATCTGATTTCCATCAACCCCATGGGACGACCGGGACGTCCGGAGGAGGAAGCAAGCGTTATCCTGTTCCTGCTCGGACCGGCATCCAGCTATGTAAACGGACAGGTTATCGCAGTAGACGGCGGACTGACACTGGCAAGATAGGCGGGAGGACAGAACATGATTGCAGCAGAAAGAAAGACAGCGCTTCTGAACGCCATGCAGAAACTGGAAGCATACAGACAGATTCAGAACGAAATGGGACGCGCGGTAGCAGCATTCAACTTTCGTCAGGCAGACCGGCTTTTAAGCTTCTTCGCGCTGGATAAGGCGGATGTGTCCCTGGAATACGCCGACGAGGGCGTCTTCAACGGACCGGAAGCAGTCAGGGCCATCGTAAATGACGTGGTAGGAAAGGAGCCGAAGCCCGGCGAGATGCTGGATATGCAGCTGACCACCCCGATTATCGAGATTGCCGACGACCTCCAGACCGCGAAATGCGTATGGTGGATGCCCGGCGCAGGCGCCATTCCCCAGGAGGAAGGCGACCCGATGGCCATCTGGGCCTGGGGCGAACTGGCAGTAACCTTCGTACAGGAAAACGGCGCATGGAAGATTTGGAAGCTCCACTATTTCCGTTATATGAAATGCGACTATAAGAAGGGCTGGGTAGACGACACAAGCATGATCAACCGGTTGAATACACCGCTTCATCCTATGTCAGACACCACCACCTATCACAATCCCTATTCACCCACCAACATCCGTGTTGGCATCCCCTGCCCGCCGAAGCCCTACGCGGTATACGATGCGGAGAAGGATAAAAACTGGGAGCTGGATGTAAACAAGAACTGGTAAGGAGGAACGGCAGATGTTTGATTTGACAATGGAAGATTTTGACCTCCTGACCGATGAAGAATTCGAGGTACTGGAGCAGGAAGTAGGAAGACTCACCTCCTGCTGGAAAGTATCCAATACCCGCGGTGGATCCGCTATCTACTGGGACGACCAGAGAATCGGCGAGAAGCGTCACGAGTATATGGCACTGAAACATCCGAGTGTCAATGTGGAGGCTGAGATGGCCTTCCGCAACAAAGCGGTAGTAGATTCTCTGGAGGGAAACTCCCTGATTCATCCGCTGACCACACCGGTCATCGTGGTGGACAAGACCAACACAAAATGCCGCGCCGTATGGCGTTCCATCGGCGTCGAGGGATTGTCCAAATTCCGTGAGAAGCCGCAGGCTATCATATCTCTCGGAAGCGTACAGGGAGCCAATGTACTGGAGGATGGCGAGTGGAAGCGGCTGTGGGGAGCATGGCTTCGTCTCACCAAGAACGAGTATCACGCAGGCTGGGTAGAGAGTATGGTTCCGACCAACACGAGACCGCCTCTTACACCGGAGCAGGACAGAGCGATGCTTGGAAAATACGCATACCAGAAAGACGAAATCCGCAAGCCCGCGCCGGAACCTCCCCATGACGACACCTGGGAGGTATGGTCGGACGAGACGGATCCGAGTTATCAGTTTATTAACTTGTAGAGTATGTAGAACAGGAGAAGACTATGACGAAGTACATCGTAAAGAGATTACTCTGGATGGTACCTGTTATTATCGGAGTATCATTGTTGGTTTTCGTATTGTTGGATCTTTCTCCAGGTGAACCGGCCAGAATGGTTCTGGGAGATCAAGCGACAAACGAAGATGTGGCAGAGTTTAATGAAAAATATGGATTGGATGAACCTGTTCTGGTTCAGTATGGAAAATATATGTGGAATGTGGTAACGAAAGGAGATTTCGGTGAGTCTTATGTAACCGGTCGGTCTGTTACTACGGAAATTCTGAATCGTTTTCCGAAGACGTTTGTACTCGCAGTGGCTATTACGGTAATAGCTACCATGGTGGGAGTTTTACTGGGAATGCTTGCAGGACTGCATCGAGGGTCGATTATTGATTCAATAGCGCAGGTCTTTGCAGTAGTAGGAGTTTCCATACCGGAGTTCTGGCTAGGGTTGTTGCTGATCTTGCTGTTTGGCGTACATCTGAGATGGTTCCCGGTGTCTGGCTTTTATGGGCCGAAATATCTGGTACTTCCGGCACTGACCTGTGGACTTATCTGCTCGGCGTCCACCATGCGTATCACCCGCTCTGCTGTTCTGGATTACATCAACGAGGACTTCATCAGGACGGTCAGAGCAAAAGGACAGAAGGAATGGGTTATCACTTGGAAGCATGTATTTAAAAATGCGCTGATTCCGATTGTAACCAATATTGGTTCACAGTTTGCGTCCGTACTGGGCGGAACTATCACAACCGAGACAGTATTCTCGATACCGGGACTTGGAAAAATGCTGAAAGAGGCGTTGACCAACCGGGATTATCCGCAGATTCGAGGCGCAGTCATCATGCTTGCTATCTTTGTATGCGTGGTTAATCTGCTGGTAGATTTGCTTTACACCTATATCGACCCGAGAATCCGAGCGGAGTTCGCCGGAAACTCGAAGAAAAAGGCAAAAAAGAAAAAGGCTGAGGTGAAGGGAGGGGTTGCGTAATGCAGGAAAAGACAAAGCAGATAAAAAGTAAGAGCCTTCTTGCGGTGTCTTTGGGAAGACTTGTATACAGCCGGACCTTCATCCTGGGCGCGGTAATCCTGTTTGCGATTATTGTACTTTGCGTCATGGCCAATGTCATCTGTCCGGAGGGCTACGACTTACAGCAGCTGGATCAGCGTTTTGTGGCTCCATTTTCACAGAGTGGTCTGAGCTTCCTGTTCGGAACCGATGATTTCGGAAGAAGTATGCTGGCCAGGATGCTTTACGGCGGCAGAATTACTCTTTTGGTAGCGATGGTATCGACCTTTATTACTACCGTGTTCGGAACCTTTCTGGGCGCGGTATCCGGATTCTTCGGAGGAAAAGTGGACTCCGTCATCATGAGAATTCTAGACGTGATTGCGGCTATCCCGACTCTGCTGACCGCCATGGTTATCTCCGCGGTACTGGGAAGCGGCCTTCTGAATACGATGATCGCAGTCAGTATTCCGAACATTCCGGGCTATGCCAGAATGATTCGAGGTCCAGTTCTTACCGTAAAGAATCTGGAGTATATCGAGGCAGCCAGAAGTATTGACGCAAAAAACCCGCGTATTATCTTTAAGCATGTATTACCGAATATCCTTTCTCCGGTCATCATCAAGACCACTCAAGGACTGGCAACGGCACTCTTAAGTACCGCGACGCTTAGCTTCCTGGGGTTAGGTGTACAGCCGCCGATTCCCGAGTGGGGCGCGCTGATTTCTTCCGGAAGAGAGTTTATCCTAACCTATCCATACCTGGTTACGATTCCGGGCTGCTTTATTGCGCTGACTGTATTTTCCTTTAACCTGATGGGCGACGCGCTCAGAGACGCGTTCGATCCAAGACTGAAGAACTGAGGTGGCTGACATGAAAGAAAACGTAATTGATATTAAAGATCTGACAGTCCATTTTCAGTCCAGGGAAATCGGTGTCTGTAAAGCGGTCAATCATTTCAGCCTTTCGATTAAGCGCGGAGAAACCATCGGACTGGTAGGAGAGACAGGAGCGGGAAAAACGACGGTAGCATTGTCTATCATGCGTTTACTCCAGATGCCTCCCGCTGTGATTAAATCAGGAGAAATTCTGTATGAGGGACAGGATGTATTAAAATTTTCCAAAAAGCAGATGCGAGAGTTTCGTGGTAAAAAGGTTTCTATGATTTTCCAGGATCCCATGACAGCGCTGAATCCGATTGAGACTATTGGCGATCAGGTATCCGAGGTTATCCGGATTCATAACAAAGTAGACAAAAAGACAGCTATGGAAATGGCGGTAAAAATGCTGGAGCGGGTAGGAATTTCTGTAGACCGTTTCAATGAATATCCCCATCAGTTTTCTGGCGGTATGAAACAGCGAGTTATCATTGCAATTGCGCTGGCCTGCAATCCACAGATTCTGATTGCGGATGAACCGACAACAGCTCTGGATGTAACGATTCAGGCACAGGTTCTGGACATGATGAATGAATTGAAGAAAGAGACAGATGCATCCACACTTCTAATTACTCATGATTTGGGTGTAGTGGCGGAAATGTGTGACCGCGTGGCGATTATGTACGCAGGCGAAGTGGTTGAGCTTGGAACGACAGCGCAGATCTTTGATGAGACGGCTCATCCGTATACACAGGGACTGCTGGATTCCCTTCCGCGTCTGGCAGGAGGCGGAAAGCGCCTGAAATCCATCCCGGGTCTGATGCCTGATCCAACCAATCTTCCGGAGGGCTGCAGCTTTGCAGACCGGTGTGCGTACGCTACAGAGGAGTGCAAGAAGTGCAAGCACGATTTGAAAGAAATCAAAAACGGACATTATGTGAGGTGTATCCATCAGTTGAGCAAAGGAGGGAAAAAGGATGAGTAATATTATAGAAGTTCAGCATCTGAAAAAATATTTTAATACTTCTTCCGGAACCCTTCATGCAGTAGATGACGTATCCTTTGGCATAGAAGAGGGTGAGACCCTTGGTGTTGTAGGTGAATCTGGTTGCGGAAAATCAACTCTGGGTCGTGTCATTCTTCATCTTCTGGACAGTACAGATGGAAAGATTCTATACCGTGGGGAGGATATTACGCAGGTAGATCGGGAGAAAATGAGTGAGCTACGCAAGAGCATGCAGATTATTTTCCAGGATCCTTTCGCCTCCCTGAATCCCAGAATGACGGTTTATCAAACTATCCGAGAACCCATGGACATCGCAGGCGGCTTTAGTAAAGAAGAGATTGATAAGCGAGTCTATGAGCTGATGGACACAGTAGGACTGGCCAGACGTCTTGTAAACGCTTATCCGCATGAGTTGGACGGAGGAAGAAGACAGCGAGTAGGTATCGCCCGGGCGCTGGTGCTGAATCCGAAGTTTATCGTCTGTGACGAGCCTGTATCGGCGTTGGACGTATCCATTCAGGCACAGATTCTGAACCTGATGCAGGATATTCAGGAAGCCACAGGACTGACTTACATTTTTATTACACATGATTTGTCTGTCGTAAAATATATTTCCAACAATATTTTGGTTATGTATCTGGGACAGATGGTAGAGAAGGCAGAATCAGACGCATTGTTCGCGGCTCCGTTGCATCCGTATACAAAGGCACTGCTGTCAGCGGTTCCGATTCCGAATGTGCATCATGAGAAACAGCGAATTGCACTGAAGGGGGAACTGACTTCACCAATCGATCCGCATGACGGATGCAGATTTGCTTCCAGATGTCCTTATGCAAAAGAGAAATGTTTTAAAGAAAATCCTGTTCCTGAAATGATTGGAGAAAATCATATGGTAGTCTGCCACTATGTACATGAGATCAATCATTTATAAAGAAATGGAACTGCGAAGGTACTGAGCAGTTAAAATAAAGAAAAGAAAAGGAGAAGAGGTATGAAAAAGAACATTCAGAAGGTACTGGCATTGACGCTGGCATGTGCAATGCTCGCGGGTTGCGGCGGTGGAGCTGCCAAGGGAGGTGAAGCCCCGGCTTCTACAGAGAACGGAGAAAGCGGCGTAGCGACATCATCCCGTGACACATTAACGATCGGAGTCGGTGGAACGATCGCAAATCTGGATGCAAAAGAGGGTGTTGTAGAGCAATCAATGAGTGTATACAGCATTGCAGGAGAGGCACTTTTAAAAATGGTAAGCGGCGATGATGGACTTCCAATTATGACTACAGAGAATTCCATTACTGAATCTTATGAGCTGGATGAAGAGAATTCCGCAATTATCTATCATCTGCGCCAGGGCGTTCAGATGCAGGATGGAACCGAATTGAATGCGGATGACGTAATCGCGAGCGTTATGCATATGCAGGACGGAACTTATTATGCAGACGTAGATTATGACAATGTAACGGCGGTTGACGATTATACTGTATCTGTCGGTGTAAAGACACTGGGACAACCAGTTATTAATAAGGTTTCCACCATTCCGATCTGGAGTAAGGAAGCTTATGATAAGGTAGGTAATGAGGGTGTATTCTTTACGGAAGGCTATGTAAGCTGTGGCCAGTACAAGATTACAGACTGGGTAGCAGGCGATTCCGTGACACTGGAAGCTTTCGACGGCTATTATAATGGCGTTGCGCCGATTAAGAACGTTATCTTCCGTATTTTCTCGGAGTCCTCTGTAGCAATGATGGAACTGCAGACAGGCGGCGTAGACGTTCTGATGAGCCCGGATTTCCAGTCTTACACAGACGTAGTAGATGGTAAATACGGCGATACTCTGACGGCGACAGCAGCAGACGGCAACCTGTTATATTCCATTTACCTGAACATGAATTCAGAGAAGCTTCAGGACTTCCGTGTACGTCAGGCAATTATGTACGCACTGGATCGTAAGGGAATCTCTGACGGTGTATTCAACGGCTGGGGTAGCCTTGCTTACAGAGTACTGGGACTGACCTATGCAGGAATGACTAACTACGACGAGACCACATGGCCGTATGAGCAGAACATTGAGAAGGCAAAAGAGCTGATGAAAGAGGCTGGTTATGAGAATGGCATGGAGCTGAATTTGATTTCCCATAACGCAGGCGTATATTATCAGAAGATGGGCGAGGTATTCGCAAATCAGGTAAAAGAAATCGGTATCACTGTAAATATCAGCGTATATGAGCCAGCAACTTTTAAGTCCACGCAGAACGGTCTTGAGGGCTGGGATGTGTCCACTACATCACCGAACACTTCTTATGTAACCAATGCAAGTGATTTCCTGAACAACGCGTTAATCGGAAGTATGCACGCAGATGCGAGACCGACCGAAGGCTATGATAAGGCACTTGAGATTACCACTGCTCTGAAGACTGAGACAGATGAGGCAAAGGTAGCAGAGCTGTCCAAGGAATTTGAAGATAACTACTTCAATAACTGGCTGTGGTGGTTCCCGATTCAGGTAAGTGGCGTATACACTGTTTATAATTCTGACTTACAGGGATTGCAGAGATGCATGGCAGCTCTTGACCTGAGCCAGGCATATTTCAAATAAAACCGGGTTTCAGGAGGCACAGCAATGAAATACCAGACATTGTTTACCCCCATCCAGATTGGCAAGCTCACATTAAAAAACAGATTTGCAATGGCCCCTATGGGGCCATTGGGTCTGGGTGACAGCGAAGGCGGCTGGAATCAGAGGGGTATTGACTATTATACAAGACGGGCGCAGGGAGGCACCGGGCTTATCATCACCGGAGTAACCTTTTCAGACTGTGAGGTAGAGACCCAGTCCATGCCGAACTGTCCCAACAGTACGTACAATCCCGTGCATTTTGTGAGAACAAGCCGGGAGATGACAGAGCGTGTTCACGCCTATGGGGCGAAAATCTTTTTGCAGATGTCAGGCGGATTTGGGCGTGTGACAATTCCTACAAATCTGGGAGAGTTTCCGCCGGTAGCTCCCTCTCCCATTCCCCATCGCTGGCTTGATAAGACCTGTCGGGAACTTACCAGGGACGAAATTCACAAGATTATAGAAAGCTTTGGAAAGGGCGCGTTTAACGCAAAAAGAGCAGGCTTCGACGGCGTGGAGATTCACGCGGTTCATGAGGGTTATCTCATCGACCAGTTCGCTATTGCCTTTTTCAATCATAGAACCGACGAGTACGGCGGAAGCTTGGAGAACCGGCTACGCTTTGCGAAAGAGATCCGCGAGGAAATCGCGAAGACCTGCGGTTGGGACTTCCCGGTGGCGGTGCGCTTTAGTCCGAAGAGTATGCTCAAAGACTGGAGAAAGGGCGCTCTTCCGAATGAGGAGTTTGAGGAGAAGGGACGTGACCTGGAGGAAGGCCTTCAGACTGCGAAGCTTTTGGAAGCCTATGGATACGACGCTCTGGATGTGGACGTGGGATGCTACGACGCATGGTGGTGGAACCATCCGCCTATGTATATGGAGAAGGGACCCTATCGGAAATACGCGAAGCTAGTCAAAGAGATCGTAAAGGTTCCGGTCTTCATGGCGGGCCGCATGGATACGCCGGAGATGGCTGAAAGCTGTGTAAAGGACGGTACCTGTGACGTGATTTCCCTGGGAAGACCGCTTTTGGCAGACCCGGATTACGTAAAGAAGCTGCGTACGAACCACGTTTGTGAGATTCGCCCCTGTATCTCCTGTCAGGAGGGCTGCATGGGAAGAATCCAGACCTACTCCATGATCAACTGTGCGGTAAACCCCCAGGCGGCCAGAGAGCGCGTGACGGCCTACGAGCCGGTGGCGCGGAAGAAACGCGTGCTTATCGCGGGCGGCGGTGTGGCAGGCTGCGAGGCGGCCAGAGTGCTGGCGGAGCGCGGCCACGAGCCGGTGCTGTACGAGGCGTCCGAGAGGCTTGGCGGCAATCTGCTTCCGGGCGGGGCGCCTGCTTTCAAGGAAGACGACCTGCAGCTGGTGAAATGGTATGAAAACGAGCTTGAGCGCCTGCGCGTTCCGGTTTATCTAAATACAAGGGTTACGAAGGAAATGGTGTTGGAGAGCGACTGCGACGCAGTCATCGTAGCCACCGGTTCCCGCCCGAAGATGTTCTCTCTGGGCGACGATGAGAAGGTATACTGCGCGGAGCAGGTACTGATGAACCAGAAGGATCCGGGCGACAGGGTAGTCGTCGTGGGCGGCGGTCTGGTAGGCTGTGAGATGGCCCTGGACCTGGCCCAGAAGGGCAAGAAGGTTACGATTCTGGAGGCCCTGCCGAAGATTATGGCGGTGAACGGTCCTATCTGTTCAGCAAATAAGGAGATGCTGGAGGAGCTGCTTCCCTTCCACGGTGTGAATATCATTTGCAATGCTAAGGTGACAGGCTTTAAAGACGGCGCAGTCAGCTACGAGACTGCCGGAAAAGCAGAGAAGCTGGACACAGACAGCGTCATCCTCTCCGTAGGCTACCGCAGCGCGGACGAGCTCTATCATGAGCTGGAATTTGACGTGGCGGATCTGTATCTGCTGGGAGATGCAGGAAAGGTGTCCAATATCATGTATGCTATCTGGGATGCGTTTGAGGTGGCAAATCACATCTGAGCACGGAGCAATCCGGTATCGGAGTAGAGAGGGGGCAACGCCTATGAACATTTTAGTAATTGATGTGGGAACCTCAAGTATCCGCGGTGTCCTGTACGATGAGAAGGGAACGGAAATCTTTTGCCATCAGATTCCCTATCAGGTGCATTTCATCGACGGAACCCATGCAGAGCAGGAAGCATCCGACTGGTCAGACACCATCGTGGAAATTGGGCGGGCGGCTACCGTATATTGTGAAAAAGAAAATGCAAAGATTGGCGGGCTGGCTCTGACGAGCCAGCGCTCCAGCGTAATACCGGTGGATAAGGACGGCCACGCGCTGATGCCTGCCATCATGTGGCAGGATAAGCGCAATAAGGAGATCGTCGATGAATTCCGGGGCATGGAAAAGGCTATCTACAAGTTGACCGGAGCCAGGATCAATACCGTATTTTCCGGAACCAAGATGACCTGGGTGCGCCGAAACGCGCCGGAGATCTATGAGAAAACCTATAAATTCTGCACCATCGCGGACTTTATTACCCATGAGATTACCGGAGAGTACCGGACTGATTACACCTACGGCAGCCGCAGCCTTCTGATGAATGTAAGGACCAGGGAGTGGGATCCGAAGCTTCTGGATATCCTCGAAATCGAGGCAGATAGGCTCTGTGAGCTTCAGAAGCCGGGTACCGTGATTGGCACAGTGACGGAGAAATTCGCGGCAAAGACGGGTCTGAAGGCCGGAACGCCTTTCGTATCCGCAGGCGGCGACCAGCAGTGCGCAGCCTTAGGGCACGGCGTAACTGCGCCGGGCAGTCTGGAGATTACCACCGGAACCGGAGCCTTTATGCTGGGTTACAGTGAGAAGGTGCCTGAGAACCTGACCAATAATATCATCTGCGGTGCCCATGCGATTCCGGGCAAATACGTGCTGGAGAGCAGTATGCTGACCTGCGCGGCCCTGTACAATTGGGCGAAGGCCAATTTCTTCGCGGACAGTGAAGGGGATGAGAATCCCTTCGAGCGCATCAATGAGGCGGTAAAGCAGAGTCCGCCGGGAGCCAACGACTGTCTGGCACTGCCTTATTTCCAGGGAAGGGGAACCCCGGACTGGAACGCGGACGCCAAGGGGCATTTCGCAAATCTGGGACTGAATACGACGCGCGCGGATATGGCGCGGGCCGTTCTGGAGGCAATCGCGCTGGAAGCCAAGAACAACCTGGATATCGTGGAAGGCTACGTGGGAACCATCGACAAGCTGCTAATCGGAGGGGGCCTTACCAGGTTCCCGGAGTTTAACCAGATGCAGTCGGATATCTACCAAAAGAAGCTGCTGCATAACCAGTCAAGCGCAGAGCAGACCGCCCTGGGAGCCTGGGCCAATGCGGCGGTGGCGCTTGGTATCTATGAGACGCACAGCGAAGCAATTGAGACAGCCAAAGAAAAAGAGCAGGTAGAGATGTATTCTCCCAATCCTGCCCATGCGGAAATCTATCTCCGGAAACAGCGGCAGATGAATGCGCTGTACGACAGTGTGAAAAAGCTGTCCCGGGATATGTATTAAAAAATTTATTTTGCTTCATTTAAGATACGGGTGGCCGTCGTGCCATCCGTAATTAATGTGTTGATAAAATCGCCTTTCAGGGCGGCCAGAAGCGCAGGCGCTTTGGATACCGGAGAGGCCACGATCACTACGTCAGAGATGTTGCGAAGCTGTTGAATGGATAAACTGATGGATTTCTCATTCCAATCACAGGCAAGCTCTTGTCCATTGGCGTCAAAGAAACGGCCCAGAATGGATCCGCAGGCACCCTTTTCCACCAGATCCTTATAAATCTCAGGCGGCATACTGCCCCGCCAGTAATCGCTTTCCCGAATCTTCCCCATGGTTCCGATGCTGGCAATTATTTTATCGCAGAAAATTCCTTTTTTTAAAATAACAGAATTATTGGCATCGTTACAAAGAACCTCCCGGACATAAGGATCCGGAATATACAGTGGCAGGTTCAAAAAATCCGCATGGCCGTGAAAGACCTCAGCCATGGCGGTTACGACAGCCTGTGGAGTGCTGCTGATAGATTCGCAGGTAACGGATCCCATGAGCTGGACGATATCCGGATTCAAATCCAGAGGCTGCAGCATTTTTACAAGGACAGCCAGACTGTCACCCCAACCGGCGCCGATGATCATATTTTTCTTCATATGCTCCATCAGGTATTCCGCACCCAGCTTGCAGACGTCCCGGTGGTACATGGATTTTTCGCTGATGCGGTTGTTCAGGACGCGGGCGTGCTTCAGACCGAAGCGGTTTTTCAGACGTTCTTCAATTTCATAATGACGCTCAAAGGTATAATTAACAGAGAAGGAGACGATTCCCTCGTCCACGGCTTCTTTTAAAAGGCGGGAGACGCGGGTGCGGGAAAGAAAGAGCTTGTCAGCGATTTCATTCTGTGTAAGTCCCCGCTCATAATAGTCGCAGGCCACTTCAGCCAGTAAGCTTAATTTCTTGAGTTCTTTCTGATT
Organism: Laedolimicola intestinihominis; assembly: GCF_040096155.1. NCBI lineage: Bacteria > Bacillati > Bacillota > Clostridia > Lachnospirales > Lachnospiraceae > Laedolimicola > Laedolimicola intestinihominis. The sequence continues at coordinate 97,690 of NZ_JBBMFE010000006.1, forward strand.
CATAAGTCACCTCACTGAGAGTCCATAACATAAAGATGGTGTAAATAGATACGTATATTATAGCGCTTTGGAACGGAATTTCAAAGTATTTTTTTGAAGGCTTCTCTTCCGGCTATAAAAGATAGCGGCGCCTTTACTTTCACTCTGAGATCAAATATAATAGAGAAAGAAACGGAAATGTGCAGGGGGGATACATGTGGAGAAGTTTATCGGTGAGTACGAAAATTTAACAGACAGTGAAAGAAATGTTTTTACGTATGTATTTCAGAACCAGGAAAAAGTTTCTGTTATGAAGATAAACGATCTGGCTGAAGAGACGGCAGTTTCAAAAACAGTTGTGATTAATATGTGTCAGAAATTGGGGTTTGATGGCTTTGGAGATCTGAAATATTATTTAAAAGGCAGGCAGGAAGGACGGAGCCAAAGAACCTATGAGGATATTCAATTTCAGTGTCTTGATCAGGTAAAGAAGACGATGGCAGTAGCAGATCGGCAGTGCCTGAAAAAGGTGGCATCTGTTATTACCAAGACAAAAACAGTATATATTGTTGCCAGAGGAACAAGTAAAGCTGCGGCAGATTATCTGGAACATTTACTTTTACTGATAGGAATTAAGTGTATTAATTTACGGGATTACAATCTGAATTCTACAGTTATCAAAAAAATTAATATGAACGAATCTGTAATTTTAATTTCTTTATCAGGCGAAACAAGAAAAATAGTCGAAGTGGCAAGAATTGCAAAAGCCAGATCTGCAACGGTAATTGCCCTGACTGGCTTTTTTTCCAGCACGATTGGACGATTGGCGGATTATACCTTATATTGTTCCGCAGAAAATGCAGATACCAGAGAAAATGATATTAATTCAAGGCTGGGAATGTTTGTCGTGATTGATATGCTGGTAACAATTGTAAAGGAAATGTACGAAGAAAATATATTTAAATGAAATGGCAGAAATGACATAAGTCAGAAGCTGTGACATTAGTATTGAAAAACAATCTATGTCACAGCTTTTTTATTGTATGGCAGGAAATATCTTTTTATAATTAGTTCATGGTTAACCAAAAAATAAGTATGGGAGAAGAAGAATGCTAAAGAAATATAATCAGGCAATACAGAAATTCGGAAGAACATTGTTATTGCCAATTGGTGTTATGGCGCCAGTAGGTATGGTATTGGGAATTACGGGAGCTCTTGTACAAAGCTATATGATAGCAAGATTTCCATTTTTAGGGACTCCGGTTGTCAACACGATCTTAGTAAGTATCAGAACAATTGCAAGTATTATCTTTGATAATATCCCGTTGCTGTTTGCGATGGGCGTCGCATATGGAATGAGTAAGAAAGACAAGGGAATTGCAACATTTGCCTCTGTTATTGGTTATCTGGTTATGCTGATTGCCATGAATGTGTGGTTGAAGGTAACGGGCAATCTGGCAGATCCGGAAACGATGAGTCAGGTAGGACAGATTCAAATCCTTGGAATTCAGACGTTAAATATAAACGCGCTGGGCGGAATCGTTGCAGGTCTGATAGCGGCATGGGCTACCGACAAGTTTTATAATCTTGAGTTACCGGTTGCATTCGCATTTTTCGCGGGTAAAAAATCAGTCTCTATTATCTGTATTCTGCTGATGTCAGCATTTGGTCTGACGGTTCCGTTTGTGTGGCAGTTCTTTGTAAAGGGACTTACTAAATTATCCGTTATATTTCTGTCTCCGGTAGGACCATTTTTTACAGCAGCAGGGGAAAGAGTATTTATTCCCTTTGGTCTTCATCATTTATGGAATTCTCTGTTCCGTTTCACGGAAGCTGGAGGAAGTTATGTGATTAACGGTGAAACATATGTAGGCGTGGTTCCGGCCATGAATGAGATTTTGTTTAATCTTGGACCGTCCAGTGAATATTGGTCCATGATGCCAAAACTGACCAGATTTATGGCACAGCAGCAGATGCTGTGTACAATGTTTGCATTTCCGGCGATTGCGCTTGCTATGTATCAGACAGCCTATAAGAAAAATAAACCGCTGGTAAAATCATTGATGATCACCTGTGTAGTTACTGCGCTGTTGGGAAATGTTACGGAACCGTTGGAGTTCTCTTTTGTATTCATTTCTCCAATTCTGTATGTTATTTATGCTTGTATCATAGGAATTGGAGCAGTTGCTTTGAGCTTTGCCCATGTTGCGATCGGATATATCCGTGGTACCATTTTTGACTTTGCAATTTTTGGTTTATTGTATGAGAAAACAAACTGGATATTCTTTGTCCTGATCGGTCTTGCCGTGTCAGTTGTAACCTATCTGGTATTTAAATGGTTTATCTTGAAATTCGACATAAAAACGCCGGGACGGGAGGACGCGCCATCTTTGGACAATACGCTGATTAAAGAAAAGAAGTATGACAAAATTGCGGAGATAGTTATTGAAGCGCTCGGTGGAAAAGAAAATATCAAAAATGTAGATAATTGTATTACACGATTGAGAATTGACGTGGAAGATATTAAGAAAATTGATAAGAAAAAGCTGAGTGAATCAGGCTGCTCAGGCGTATTTTTCCCGGCTCCGCAGCATATTCATATTGTGTTTGGTCCATTGGTTGAGTTTGTAAGAAATGCAGTGGACGACAGATTGGAGATAAGATAGAAATGACAATGAACAGAAAAAAACATACCATTACGATTGCGGGAGCAGGCAGCGCCAGAGTGCCGGCTCTGGTAGGCAATCTGATTGAGATGAAAGAACGTTTTCCGCTTACGAAAATCATATTTTACGATATTGATAATGAACGTATGGGAAAAATGCAGGCATATGACGAACTGGTTCTCAAAACTTATTATCCGGAAGCAGAGGTTGTATTTACTACAGATATGGATGTTGCGTATTGTCATACCGACTTTGTGTTTTGTCAGATGAGGGTCGGAAAAGGCGAAATGAGAAGCTATGATGAAAAAATGCCTTTAAAATACGGACTGGTAGGACAGGAAACCTGCGGACCGGGAGGATTTTCCTATGGGATGCGTTCTCTGGGAGCCATGAAGGAAATGGTGGAAAAGGTTCGTTCTTATTCGAAAGATACCTGGATTCTGAATTATACAAATCCGGCAGCTATTGTAGCGCTTGGATTAGATCGGTTATTTCCGGATGATAAACGAATTTTAAATTTATGTGATCAGCCATTTTCTCTGATGAAGTCTTTTGCAAAAATCCTGGAGGTTCCGCAGGAAACATTAAGGGCAAGATATTTTGGATTAAATCATTTCGGCTGGTTTACAGATTTATTTGACACAGCAGGAAATAACTATTTTGATCAGTTGCGGGATTATCTGAAAAATCATGATTTTAAACCCTTTAATGCGGAGCAGAGATCAAAATCCTGGCTGGATACATATGTAAGAGTTAACAAGTATATGCAGTACTTTGATGAGTACATTCCGACCACATATTTACAGTATTATTTCTTCCCGGATGAAATCGTGCAGGAAAGCAATCCACATTATACCAGAGTGGATGAAGCGCGGGACAGCAGAGAGAAAGAAGTGTTTGAGGTTTGCGGACAGGCCGTCGGACGAGATACCATGGACGGAATTACCATGCTTACCAATGGGGTCTTTGGTAAATTGATGGTAGAAGTGGCGGAATCCATAGCATACGATCTCCATAATGAGTTTATTGTTCTGGTAAAAAATAACGGCATTATTCCTAATTTTGAAAAGGATGCAATTGTAGAAGTTGCAGGAACAATCGGAAAAAATGGAGCAGAAGGTTATTACTTTGGAAACATCGATATGTTTTACAAAGGCCTGATGGAGAATCAATACGCATATGAGAGCTTGACGGTAGACGCGTTTATTGAGCAGGACTATAAAAAGGCGCTGGAAGCTCTGACGTTAAACAGAACAGTTATTGATCCGGAAAAAGCAAAAGCCATCTTAGATGATTTTCAGTCGGTTTCAAAAGATTATTGGGTATTAAAGTAGAATCGTGAAAAGCCATGATGAGAAAATAGTTTCATCATGGCTTTTTTACATTCCTTCGCATATATTATAGAAAAATTCATACAGGAAACCATCATGCAAAATTTTAGAGTAAAAGCCATGCAGTCCGACCTGCCGGACTACGGGAAGCTACAGATTCATATTACTTCCGCCCGGGGCGCGCAGCCGATTCCGGGGGCGAAGGTGGCTATCTCTTATACCGGAGAGCCGGATCAGACCATGGAGGAGCTGACGACCAACAGCTCTGGTCAGACCGACGAGGTGGAGCTGGCCGCGCCGCCGCTGGAGTACAGTGTGGAGCCAAGTGAGCCCCAGCCCTACTCGGAATATACCCTGTCGGTGACCGCTCCGGGCTACGAGCCGGTGGAGATTGCGGGAACGGAGATTCTGCCGGAGGTGACGGCCATTCAGGAGATTCGGATGCAGCCCCGGCAGGGAGAAGAGTATGAGCGCTATGTCATCGGAGCTCATACTCTGTTCGGGAATTATCCGCCGAAGATTGCTGAAGCGGAGATTAAGCCGGTGGGCGAGAGCGGGGAGATCGTCCTGAGCCGTGTGGTGGTGCCGGAGTACGTCATCGTCCACGACGGCGCGCCCTCGGACAGCTCCGCGTCAGATTACTGGGTTCGCTACCGGGATTACATCAAAAATGTGGCCTGCAGCGAAATCTACGCCACCTGGACCGACGCGGCCATCCGCGCCAATGTGCTGGCGATTATGTCCTTTACCCTCAACCGGGTGTATACCGAATGGTATAGAAACAAGGGCTATGACTTCACCATCACCTCATCCACCGCTTTCGATCATAAATGGATTCACAACCGCAATATTTTTGAAAATATCTCCCTGATTGTCGATGAATTGTTCGCGGACTATCTGTCCCGGCCAAATGTAAAGCAGCCGATTCTGACTCAGTACTGTGACGGAAAGCGAGTCAGCTGTCCCAGATGGATGAGCCAGTGGGGGAGTCAGTCTCTGGGCGAGCAGGGCTATACGGCCATCGAGATCCTGCGGAATTATTACGGGGAATCCATGTACATCAATACGGCGGAGGAGATCTCAGGCGTACCCTATTCCTGGCCCGGCTATGAGCTGAAGAACGGTGCGTCCGGCCAGAAGGTGCTGCAGCTTCAGGAGCAGCTGAACCGGATTGCACGTAACTATCCGGCCATACCGATTATCTCAGAGGACGGCATCTACGGCCCGGCCACGGCGGAGAGCGTGCGGACGTTCCAGTCTATCTTCGGGCTGCCACAGACGGGTGTGGTGGATTATCGGACCTGGTATAAGATTTCGGAGATCTATGTAGGCGTGTCCAGAATCGCGGAGCTGAACTAGAACAGATTAAAAAGTACCGGCATTCAGGGAATGAATAATAGCTCTCTGAATACCGGTATTTTTCGCTTTACAAAAGAAAAACAATTCTATTATAATAGGGAAAATGATTGGAAAGCGGGGAAAGAAATTTATGCGTTTTCGTCCATGTATCGATATCCACAACGGTCAGGTAAAGCAGATCGTGGGAGGCAGCCTGACCGATAAAAATGATTTCGCCAGGGAAAATTTTGTGTCGGAGCAGGACGCGGCCTGGTACGCGAAGCTTTATCAGGAGGACGGCCTGAAAGGAGGCCATGTGATCCTGCTGAATGGCGCGGATTCTCCTTATTATGAGGCTACGAAAGCGCAGGCGTTGAAAGCGTTAAAGGCCTACCCGGGGGGCCTTCAGATCGGCGGCGGCATCCATCCGGACAACGCGGCGGAATATCTGGACGCCGGGGCCAGTCAGGTCATCGTGACCTCTTATGTCTTCAAAAATGGTCGGATTCAGTATGAGAATCTGGAGAAAATGCTCGCAGCTGTGGGCCGCGACCGCCTGGTGCTGGACTTGAGCTGCCGCAAAAAGGGCGGCGCGTACTACATCGTCACTGACCGCTGGCAGAAGTTTACAGATGTGCAGGTGACGCCCGCCCTTCTGGATGAATTATCCGGAAAATGCAGTGAATTTTTAATCCACGCCGTGGATATGGAGGGCAAGGCCTCAGGTATCGAAACGGAGCTTGCGAAGATGCTGGGCGCCTGGGACGGAATTCCCGTTACCTATGCGGGCGGCGTGGGCAGCCTAGAGGATGTGGAGTCGCTTCGCACCCTCGGAAAGGGCCGCCTGGACGTGACCATCGGAAGCGCCTTAGATCTTTTTGGCGGTTGTATCCCGTACCGAAATGTGGTATACTTGCGTTAGATGAAAGATTGTAACAGTGAAGGTACTGAACAGTTGCGATCTCGTCTAAATACCCGTAAAGGAGTTGATTTTATGCGTTATGTAATCAGCGGCAAAAATATCGATGTGACAGAGGGGCTCCGTACAGCGATCACGGACAAGCTCGGAAAGTTAGAGCGCTATTTTACTCCGGACACGGAAGTACATGTTACTTTAAGTGTCGAGAAAGAAAGACAGAAGATTGAGGTAACCATTCCTGTAAAGGGAACTGTGATTCGTTCCGAGCAGGTAAGCAATGATATGTATGTATCTATCGACTTGGTGGAAGAGGTCATCGAGCGTCAGCTTCGCAAGTACAAGAACAAGATTGTACAGCGTGAGCAGGGTGCAGGAAGCTTTCGTCAGGAGTTTATCGACAAAGAGGCAGAGGATGAAGAGGTTCGCATCATCCGTACCAAGCAGTTCGATATGAAGCCCATGTATCCGGAAGATGCATGCGTACAGATGGAGATGCTGGGACACAGCTTCTACGTATTTGTAAATGCGGAGACCGAGCAGATCAACGTGGTTTACAAGAGAAAGGGCAATACCTACGGACTGATTGAGCCGGAACAGTAAAATATGATTTATCTGGGGACTGCGCGCAGGCGCAGTCCCTTTTTGGTCTATAGGAAATACCATGTTGCAGGATTCTATTTTGGGGTTCCGGCCCCAGGGCAGGGATATTGGAAACTTCTTGAATATTCCGCCGTGTAGTGTTAGAATGTTAAACAGAGTATTGTCTGAAATGGCAGAAACTTAAGATTGGAGTTTGCAGATGAATTTATTTACAAAAATGTTTGGTACTCACAGTGAAAGGGAGCTGAAGCTGATTTACCCGCTGGTGGATCGGATCGAAGCGCTCCGCCCGGAGATGCAGAAGCTTTCTGATGAAGAACTGAAGGGAAAGACAAAAGAATTCAAGCAGCGTCTGGCCGATGGCGAGACCCTGGATGATTTGCTGGTAGAGGCCTTCGCGACTGTCCGCGAGGCTGCGAAGCGTGTGCTTGGTATGGAGCATTACCGGGTACAGCTGATTGGTGGTATTATCCTGCATCAGGGACGTATCGCCGAGATGAAGACAGGTGAAGGAAAGACCCTGGTGTCCACCCTTCCGGCTTACCTGAACGCATTGGAGGGTAAGGGCGTCCATATCGTTACGGTCAACGATTATCTGGCCCATCGTGACGCATCCTGGATGGGCAAGGTACATGAGGCTCTGGGACTGACCGTCGGCGTGGTTCTGAACAGCAGCACAGGAGATGAGCGGCGCGCCGCTTATAACTGTGATATTACTTATGTAACCAACAATGAGCTGGGCTTTGATTACCTGCGTGATAACATGGTTATCTACAAGGAGCAGCTGGTGCAGAGAGACCTGCATTACGCCATCATCGACGAGATCGATTCCATCCTTATTGACGAGGCCCGCACCCCGCTGATTATCTCCGGACAGAGCGGCAAATCCACCAAGCTTTACGAGATCTGTGACGCATTGGCGAAGACCATGAAGCGCGGCGAGGCCAGCGGTGAGTTCAGCAAGATGAACGCCATTATGGGCGAGGAGATCGAGGAGACCGGCGAATTTATCGTCAATGAGAAGGATAAGATCGTCAACCTGACGGCAGACGGCGTGAAGCGGGTAGAGGATTATTTCCACATCGAGAACCTGGCGGATCCGGAGAACCTGGAGATCCAGCACAATATGATTCTGGCCCTGCGCGCCAACTATCTGATGTTCCGGGATCAGGATTACGTGGTAAAGGACGATCAGGTTCTGATCGTCGATGAGTTTACCGGACGTATTATGCCGGGACGCCGTTACTCCGATGGACTTCACCAGGCTATCGAGGCGAAGGAGCATGTAAAGGTGAAGCGCGAGAGCAAGACGCTGGCGAATATTACCTTCCAGAACTTCTTCAATAAATACGCAAAGAAGGCCGGTATGACCGGTACCGCCCTCACCGAGGAGAAGGAGTTCCGCGAGATCTACGGTATGGACGTTATCGAGATCCCGACCAACCGTCCGGTTATCCGAAAGGATCTGGACGACGCGGTATACAAGACCAAGAAAGAGAAGTTCCATGCAGTTGTGGAGGAGATCGAGCGTGCTCACGCCAAGGGTCAGCCGGTTCTGGTAGGTACCATTACCATCGAGACCTCTGAGTACTTAAGCGGACTGCTCCGCAAGAAGGGCATTCAGCATGAAGTCCTGAACGCCAAGTTCCATGAGCGCGAGGCGGAGATCGTAGCCCTGGCAGGCCAGCATGGCGCGGTTACCATCGCTACCAATATGGCAGGCCGTGGTACCGATATCAAGCTGGACGATGACGCCAAGGCAGCAGGCGGACTGAAGATTATCGGTACCGAGCGTCATGAGTCCCGTCGTATCGACAACCAGCTGCGCGGACGTTCCGGTCGTCAGGGAGACCCGGGAGAATCCCGTTTCTACATCTCTCTGGAGGACGATCTGATGCGTCTCTTCGGATCCGAGCGTCTGATGAGTGTGTTCAACGCCCTGGGCGTGCCGGAAAATGAGCAGATTGAGCATAAGATGCTTTCCGACGCCATTGAGAAGGCTCAGAAGAAGATCGAGAGCAACAACTTCGGTATTCGTAAGAACCTGCTGGAGTACGACCAGGTTATGAATGAGCAGCGTGAGATCATCTACGCGGAGCGCCGCCGGGTACTGAACGGCGAGAGCATGCGTGATGCCATCTATAAGATGCTCACCGATACCGTAGAAAATGTGGTAGACAGCCTGATTGGCGACGATCAGGATAAGTCCGAGTGGGATCTCTTAGGCTTGAACGAGTCTCTGCTCCGCACGATACCGCTGCAGACCATTACGCCGGAGCGCATTGCCGATAAGAAGAATAAGGCAGAGCTGAAGCATATGTTGAAAGAAGAGGCAGTGAAGCTCTATGAGCTGAAGGAGGCGGAGTTCCCGAATCCGGAGATGCTGAGAGAATTAGAGCGTGTATTCCTTCTGAAGGTCATTGACCGCAAATGGATGGATCACATCGACGATATGGAACAGCTGCGCCAGGGTATTGGCCTGCAGGCATTTGCCCAGCGTGATCCGCTGGTAGAGTATAAGCTCAGCGGTTATGAGATGTTCTCTGCCATGACAGCCAGCATTCAGGAGGAAACCGTCCGGATTCTGCTTCATGTGCGCGTGGAGGAGAAAGCAGAGCGTGAACAGGTAGCCAAGGTAACAGGAACCAATAAGGATACCTCCCTAGCAGCAGCGCCCAAGAAAAGGGAAAGCGCTAAGATTTATCCGAACGATCCCTGTCCCTGCGGAAGCGGCAAAAAGTATAAGCAGTGCTGCGGAAGAAAAGGCGCGTAAGTATAAAGCATAAAAAAGAAGGCCATACTCTTTTTAAAATGATCAGAAAGGGGTATGGTCTTTTTATGTCAAAAAAGAAAAAGCCGGAACTGAAGCATTTAGAGCCGGAGGAACAGTTGAAATATGAAATCGCGGAGGAACTGGGGCTTTTGGATAAAGTGCTTAAGGATGGCTGGAAATCTCTTTCTTCCAAGGAGACCGGACGAATCGGCGGGTTGATGACGAAGAAGAAAAAGGAACTGAACAAATCCAGGTAAGACGCAGCCAGCTTGCTATTTTTAACGGGGTTGTATATAATGAAGAATACAAAAAACGGAATAGAAGAAAATGTATGATCCGTGTAATAGTAGCAGATGATGAGGAAAAGGTATGTCAGTTGATTTGCAAGCTGATCCACTGGGAAGCTTTGAATGCCACGCTGCAGAAGGTGCGCCAGCGTTATATGGAGCATCAAGCATTGACGGAGAAAAATCTGGAGCAAAAGAAGCAGCAGGTTCTGGATCAGGCCCGTGTAAGAGAAACCCTGTGGATGGATTTGGAGTATGCCCGGATTCCCCAGAATATGGAAGCCTTAAATGAAAATACTGGTACCATTTTCAGGAGGGAAAATTCAGGACCTTTCTGATACAGGCCGATGTAAAAAATAACGAAAATCTCAGCGAAAATTATGCCGATAACGTGATGGAACTGGTGAATAGCAAAGTTCCGGGCCTGTTTGAAAAACATGTGTCCGGATTGTGCGTGGACAGCGAGATTTTCTGTGGTAACCGGAAAATATCCGGAATTCTCAATTATACGGTCGAAAATGAAAAGGCCCTGAAGGCTGGCCTGTAAAATGAATGGCGCGCAGATGTTGAGGCTGAACTGTGCAGCAGCCATGAGAGGCTGTTTGATTTTCTGGCTGACACCCGCAAAAAGAATATGGAAGACGCCAGTGCCTGGTTCCGTGTGGAAAAGGCAAGACCCATCAATCAGGCAAAGCGTTATATCAAGAAGCATTTTGCGGATCCCATCAGTCTGGAAGAGGTAAGCTCTGAGGTAGGATTTTCCGGAAGCTATTTCAGTACGTTGTTCCGAAAGGAAACGGGGAAAAATTTTCTTGAATATTTGACGGATGTGAGAATAGACGAGGCAAAAGTTCTTCTTCGCGAGAGCAGGATGACGATAGAAAATGTGGCGAAATCAGTGGGAATTAACGATTATAAGCGTTTTTCCAAAACCTTTAAGAAGCTGACGGGAATCAGTCCGAAGGAATATCGGAGCCTGTATTCTTAAGGATAGAGGGGAACATGCAGTGGAAATTACGCTGCCGCGCACAAGCGAGCAGGATCGGAAGAGCGTGGAACGAAGGACGGAGACATTGAAATGAGAGAAGAAATTCTCCGGATGGAACATATCTGCTGCATGGATGAGGGAGTCCTGGAACTGGATTATCTCAAGATGAAAGCGGTAATAGCCGGTTCCAAACTAATCAAATTGTGGGATATTTCGGATATGCTGAGAAGCTGATTTACCTGAAGGACGGACAGACCTTTCCATCCCATTTCCACTGGGTAAAGAGCGAGGATATTATCAACCGTGGCGGCGGAACCCTGCTTCTGAAGCTGTACAACGATGACGGAGAGGGCGGATACGCAGATACAGATGTTCTGGTGAACTCTGACGGACGTTCCTACTATGTACCGGCTGGCACAGAGGTTGAGGTAAAACCGGGAGAGAGTATCACTCTGTGGCCCCATCAGTATCACAGCTTTGCAGTTGTGCCCGGATCCGGAGATATTCTGATTGGCGAGGTTTCCATGTGCAATGACGACACTACGGATAACCGTTTCCATGATCCGGTAGGACGTTTTCCGGAAATTGAAGAGGATGAGGCTCCTTATCGCCTGCTTTGCAACGAGTATCCGGCAGCAGCTGAATAAAGGGAGAAGCCATTATGCTTTATGTTGGAATTGATTTGGGCACATCAGCGGTAAAACTGCTGCTGATGGATGCTTCAGGTAAAATAGAAAAAATTGTATCCAGGGAATATCCCCTTTCTTTTCCGCATCCGGGATGGTCTGAGCAGAATCCGGAGGATTGGTATGACAAGTCTCTGGACGGCCTCAGAGAACTGCTGGCAGACTGTGATAAGTCGCAGGTGGCCGGTATCAGCTTTGGCGGCCAGATGCACGGACTGGTGATCCTGGACAAGGATGATCAGGTGATTCGTCCGGCCATTCTCTGGAATGACGGCAGGACCACAGAGGAGACCGATTATCTGAACCAGGTGATTGGCAAGGATAAGCTGTCCGCCTATACGGCCAATATTGCCTTCGCAGGCTTTACCGCACCGAAGATTCTCTGGGTGAAGAAGCATGAGCCGGAGAATTTTGCGAAGATTGCGAAGATTATGCTTCCGAAGGATTACCTGGCTTACCGTCTAAGCGGAACCTTCTGCACGGATGTATCGGACGCCTCCGGCATGCTGCTTTTTGACGTACAGCACAAGTGCTGGTCCAAAGAGATGATGGAAATCTGTGGCGTAAAGGAAAGTCAGCTGGCACAGATCTTTGAGAGCTACGAGGCAGTGGGAACCGGAACCGTCGGCGACGGCAGCTGCAATATTTCTCTGGGAACATCTGGAACCATTTTTATTTCCAGTGAGAAGTTTGGCGTGGATGAGAACAATGCGCTGCATTCCTTCGCCCATGCGGACGGTCATTTCCACCTGATGGGCTGTATGCTGAGCGCTGCGTCCTGCAATAAATGGTGGATGGATGAAATTCTGAAAACGAAAGATTACGCAGGCGAGCAGAAGGAAATTGAGGTAAAAGAGTTAGGTAAGAATCATGTGTTTTTCCTACCTTATCTGATGGGTGAGAGAAGCCCTCATAACGATCCCAACGCCCGTGGAACCTTTATTGGCATGACTATGGATACTACCCGCGAGGAGATGACCCAAGCTGTGCTGGAGGGCGTAGTTTTTGGTCTGAGGGATTCCTTTGAGGTGGCAAAGAAGCTGGGCATTCAGATAGAACGTACCAAGATTTGCGGCGGCGGAGCCAAGAGTCCGCTGTGGCGTCAGATGGTGGCGGATATCCTGAATGTTAAGGTGGATATCCCGAAGAGCGAAGAAGGGCCGTCGATGGGCGGCGCTATGCTGGCTGCGGTAGCTTGTGGTGAATACGCAAGTGTGGAAGAAGCGGCGGAAAAGATTGTGGAAGTTGTGGATACCGTGGAGCCGATCCCGGAGAACGCGGCCCGATATGAAAAGCAGTATCAGAAGTTCCGCAGAATCTACCCGACCGTGAAGGAATTATTTCCGGTAATTGAGTAAAAAAGCTTGCATGAAGGAGCTGGGACTGGTATACTTGGTTCAAATTCATAGATCCGGTAGAGGATAACTCTAGAGACTCCGGCTGGTGAAAGCAAAAGGAGCGCCGAAGAAGCAAACTGTGGGAATTCATCATTCCGCAGTGGAAACTGACAGGCAAAAGGAAGGTTATCCGACGGAACTCTGGAGAGAGCGAGCAATCGCCGCCTACGTGGAGATAACCAACTGGTAAAAGGACAGAGAGATTGATGCACAGGCATCAGTCTCTCTATTTTTTATGGAAAAGGAGAAAAGATATGAGAATGATGCTGACAGGCGCAGGCGCCGTAGGAGAATGTATTTTAAAAATGCTGGAAAAGCGGGATCCCAAGGGAGAGTGGCTTTCCTATGTGCTGCTGGCGGATTTTGATTTAAAGCGAGCAGACGAGGTAAAGAGCCATCTGGAGCAGGAGCGGAAATACCGGGAAGGAACGCAGTATGAGACGGCGCAGGTGGACGCCAGAGACCGGGAAGCGCTGACGGCGCTTATGCGGGAGCACCGGATTGATTTCGTGATGGACGCGGCCTCTCCCTTTGTGAGCAATTTTATATTTGACGCGGCCTTTGAGGCGGGAGCCGATTATGCCAGCATGGGAACCTGGTCGGTGCCGAAGGATCATCCGGAATTCGGAAAGGGCTTTGAGGGTGCTTACCTGGAGCCCATGACCAAATACAATTTTGACCGGCACGAGGCCTGGAAGAAAAAGGGTCAGATGGCCTGTATCTGTCTGGGCATCGATCCGGGCGTGGTAAATGTATTTGCCAAATACGCGGCAGAATACCTGTTTGATGAGCTGCTGGAGGTGCATGTGAAGGACGGCGGCAATCTGACGCCGCCGGAGAGCGAGAAGGACGAGATTATCTTTGGCTTCAATGTATGGACGGTACTGGATGAGGTGATGAATCCCAACGCCGAATGGAGCCGGGAGGGCGGCTTCCTCATCGAGGACGCCTTTGCGGGAGAGGAAGACTTCCGGATGCCGGATCCCTTCGGCGTCAACCATCTGGTAAAGGTGGAGCACGAGGAGGTAGTCACTATGCCGCGTTACCTGGAAAAATATGGATTACAGAAGGCCAGCTTTAAGATTGCCCTAGACGACAACCTGCTGAACGCCCTGAAGGTCCTGGATAAGCTGGGACTCCGGAATATCCATCCGGTTCAGGTGGGAGATGTGAAGGTGGTGCCCCGGGATGTGGTAGCGGCCTGCGCGCCCCAGCCCAAGGATATCGGAGAGGACATGACAGGCGGTATGTGCGTGGGCGTGGACTGTATCGGTATCAAGGACGGAGAGAAGAAGGAATATTTTATCTATCAGCCCTTTGACAATCAGGAGGCGCTGCGGGATTTCGGACTGCAGGCAGTGGTAGCCCAGACCGGCTTTGGAGCGGCTCTGGCCATCGAGCTTATAGGCCGGGGAATCTGGAAGGAGGCCGGCGTATTCTCGCCGGAGTACTTCCCCTCCCGTCCCTACATGGATCTGATGGAGGAGGCAGGACTGGCCTATCAGATCCAGGAACGCTAAGGCGTCCGGGCAAGCATGGTTGACGGAAAAGCGGATTCAGGGTAAACTGTAGGCTAGTACTTAATATATAAGGGAGAATACCGTATACCATGTTTTATTTAAAAAAAATGACAAAAGAAATGCACGATGAGGTGCTGGCCATGGTGGAGCAGTTCTACCACAGCGATGCAGTCAGCCATCCGGTTCCGATGGAAAAACTGGAGCAGACCTTTGCGGATGCTGTCAGTGAGGATTCGATTCTCGAGGGCTTTGTGCTGAACGAGGATGATACAACCGTGGGCTTTGCCTATATTACGGAATACTATGCCTGTGAGGTGGGCGGACGCTGTCTGATGTTTGAGGAGCTGTTTCTGAAGGAAGAATTCCGGGGAAAAGGCTATGGCACCCGTTTCTTTGATGAAATTATGAAGGCGAAGCCGCAGGTGCGCCGTTTCCGTCTGGAGGTCACCCGCAGCAATGAGAAAGCTGTGCACCTGTATGAGCGGCTGGGTTTTGAATTCCTGGCCTATGATCAGATGGTTCTCGATCGATAAATAAGGAGATACAGATGAGTGATGAAAAATTGATGGAGCTTGCGCTGCAGGCGCGGGAGAGTTCTTACAGCCCGTATTCCCATTTCCGGGTAGGAGCGGCCCTGCTCTGCGCCGATGACAGTGTCTATACCGGCTGCAACATCGAAAATGCGGCCTTTACGCCGGGCATCTGTGCGGAGCGCACCGCCATCTATAAGGCAGTCAGCGAGGGAAAACGTGCGTTTACAGCCATCGCCATCGCAGGTGGATCGGAAGACAGTGCACCGGCTCTGACTGCGCCCTGCGGCGTCTGCCGCCAGGTCATGCGGGAATTCTGCGATCCGGAGGAGTTTCGGATCATTCTGGGAGCCGGAACCGGGGAGAAGCAGGTGTACCTGTTAAAGGAGCTGCTTCCTTTAAGCTTTGGACCGGATAATCTGAACGGGAAGGAGAAACATTCATGAATTTCTGGAAAAATCTATCAACTCGGAGAAAAGAAGTGTTCTTTTTCCTGTCCATGGTGCTGTTTGGTGTGCTGAAAGAGTTTCTGGTTTACAATCTGCCGATTATGGCGGTGCCGAAGGGCATCCATGACGACTGGATTATGGTACATATGGCGGATGCCCTGCGTGGTGGCCGGTGGTTGGGAGAATATAACGATCTGACCCTGACCAAGGGCATGTTTTTCCCTTTTTATTTGGCAGTGCTGAATTTTCTGCACCTGTCTTACCTAAGCGTGTCGGCATTTCTGTATACGGTCAGCTGCATGATTTTCGTGTACGCGCTGAGACCTCTTCTGAAAAAATACCGGGCCTGCCTGACCCTGTATCTGGTGCTTCTGTGGAATCCGGTGTCCTATTCGGTTCAGGCGTTTCAGAGAGTGTACCGCAACAGTATTTCCTATATCCAGGTGCTGCTGATCTTCGGCGGCCTGCTGGCTTTGTGGCTGCGTAGAAAGGAGCCGGTAAAGAAACAGCTTCTGTGGCTTCTTACCGCTGCGATCGGTATGGTGACATTTTTCTATACGAGGGAGGACGCTATCTGGGTGGAGCCGTTTCTCATCGTATTTGTATTGGTATATCTGGGAAATCTGTTTGTGCTGTGGCGTAAGGAGCACGCAAAAGTCTACGTGGCGAAAGCGGTTCTGATTTTGCTGCCGTTTTTAAGCGTCTGGGGTGCGGGACAGCTGATTGCCCAGGAGAACTATACCCATTATAATATCAGTCTGACCAACGAGCTGCAAAAAGGCGGCTTTGCAGAAATGTATAAGAGCATGATGGCAGTGAAGCCGGAGGAGGATATTCCGGGCGTCACTATGACCAGGGAGAAGGTGGCGCGGATGTGCGACGAGTGTCCGACTCTGAAGAAGCTGGAGCCTTATATTCAGAGCAGCCGCATCTACTGGGCCGGTTCCGAGGAAAATGAGAAGGACTGGGAGGTAAGGGACGGCTGGGTCTTCTGGATTTTCCGTACCGCTCTGGAGCAGGCCGGTTATTATACGGATGGCGGGACAGTCAATCAGGTATGCCTGCAGATCCGGAACGAGCTGGAGACCGCCATGGATGAGGGACGCCTGGAACGGCAGGCGACCATGCCTTCAACCTATATGTCCCCCTGGAGAAAAGGCTATCTGGGCGATTTGTTCGGCGCGTTAGGCAAGGCGATCGCTTATACCACCACCTATGATGAGATGGAGACACTGGTGTACCTCTACAGCGAACCGGATGATAACGGCGGCATCCCGCTGTTTGAGCGGATGACCGGCGACAAGGCGGTCTGGTATGAGTCGAATCTGGTGGAAATGGCGGGCTGGTACGCGTCCTATGAGGGTATGGATGGCGTGACTTTACAGGCGGAGCTTGCGGATGGCACCGTACTTGGAGCGGCGGATTTCACCGAGAGTGACGATATCGCGTCCTATCTGGCCGGACAGGGCATTGCGGCGCCCGGCAGCGAAAAGTGCCGGTTTTCCCTGAAGCTTTCCGTGGAGGATAAGCCACAGACCATATATCTGAAGTCCTATCGGAACGGTGCGCTTCTGGACTCCTATGAGCTGTCCGACGATGTGACCCGGATTGAGAGCGACACCTCCTGCCTGAATCTGGACTGGTACTGGGATGTACCGGAGCGCCATGGGTTCCTGGCGAAGATCAACTATAAGGGCATCATTTTAAATGGGGTGTGTCAGGCGTACCATTACACAGGAGCTATCGCAGCTGCAGCCGGAGCGATGGCTTATCTGGTTCTCTGTGTGCGGATGCTGAAACGTCGTCTGAAAAAGGTGAAGGACGCGGATGGCCGTGATCTGTCCGTGTGGCTGACCCTTTCCGCGCTGCTGGCCAGCTATTTCGTGTTACTGGGCGGCATCTCCTACTCGGAAATCTCCGGCTGGAACGCGATTCTGTACTGGTATTTGTCAGGGGCTTATCCGATTATGATTGCCTTTGAGGGATTGGCGGTACTGTTCCTGGTGCAAGAGCTTCGTGGAAAAGCGAAACAGTAAGAAAGTACAGAATCAGGATGGATTTTTGTTTAATTTTAGACATATTATGCATTGTATTTTTATGGAATTCTAGTATAATAAAACATAACAGAACATAACAAAACATAACAAAACATGACATTTATGCAACTAAATCGGGCGAACCTGACAGAAGGTCCGTCGAAAAGGAGAGGAACATTATGAAACTGATTATTGACAACGCCAATATTGATGATATTCGTTCCATGTATGAGTATTTTCCCATGGACGGCGTAACCTGTAACCCGACCATTCTGGCCAAGGAGAAGCGCCCGCCCTATGAGGTACTGAAGGAGATTCGTGATTTCATCGAGGAAGGCGAACTGCATGTGCAGGTTCTGAGCGATCAGGCCGATGGTATGGTGGAGGAGGCCTACAAGATACGCCGGGAGCTGGGCGATGATACATTTATCAAGATTCCGACCACCAAGGAGGGTCTGAAGGCTATCCGTATTCTGGCAGCGGCAGGGATTCATGTAACAGCGACGGCCATCTATACCCAGATGCAGGCGTTCCTGGCAGCCAAATCCGGTGCCCAGTATGTAGCGCCTTATATTAACCGTATTGACAATCTGGGATCCGACGGCGTTCGCACTGCCAAGGAGATTCATGACATGTTCCGCAACTACGGCTTCAAGACCGAGGTGCTGGCAGCCAGCTTCAAGAACTCCCGTCAGGTGATTACTCTGTGCGAGTATGGCATTGGCGCGACTACCATTTCCCCGGATGTACTGGATCTGCTGATCAAGAACGACTCTGTAACGGCAGCTCTGAACGTGTTCCGCAGAGACTTCGAGAAGGTCTGCGGAAAAGGCAAGACCATGTTGGATTGCTAATTACGGATTCATATAAGAGGATATCTTATGATAGATTTGCATTTGCATTTTGATGGTTCCCTGCTTCCGCGCACCGTATTGGAGCTTGCGCAGGAGCAGGGAATCCTGCTTCCGGCCACAGAACCGGACGAGCTAAAGCTGTTTCTGGCAGCGCCGGAAGAGTGTGGAAGCCTTAACGAATATCTGGAAAAATTTGACCTGCCCCTGCAGGTGCTGCAGACGAAGGAGGCCGTGCGCAAAGCCATGTACATTCTGGTCAGCTCCTTAAAGGAGCAGGGGATGCTCTATGCGGAAATCCGATTTGCGCCCCAGCTTCACACGAAGAAGGGTATGAGCCAGGAGCAGGTGGTGAAGGCGGCTCTGTCAGGCATGCAGGAGGCGCTTATCGGTTCGTTTTTCAACTGTAAGCTGATTCTCTGCTGTATGCGAGGGGCGGACAATCTTGGGGAAAATCTGCTGACGGTCCGGACGGCGGCCACTTTTCTGGGACGCGGCGTGGCGGCAGTGGATCTGGCCGGAGCAGAGGCTCTGTATCCGACAGCGGATTTCGCGGACGTCTTTGGTCTCGCGAAAGAGCTTGGTGTGCCTTTTACGATTCACGCAGGTGAGGCCGACGGGCCGGAGAGTATTCAGGCGGCGCTTGCCTTTGGAGCCAGCCGTATCGGTCACGGCGTGCGCGCGGCGGAAGATCCGGAGCTGCTTGCTCGGTTAAAGGAGCAGCAGATCCCATTGGAAATGTGCCCCAGCAGCAATGTGCAGACCAAAGCGGTGGCGACCCTTGCGGAGCATCCTGTACTTGATTTTCTGCGCCGGGGGCTGAAGGTGACGATTAATACGGACAATATGACGGTGTCGGATACCACCATCGAGAAGGAATTCGGACTGCTTAGCCGGGAACTTGGCATGACGACGGAAGAACGGAAGACGCTGCTTCTGAACGCGGCGGACGCGGCCTTTTTAACGGCAGAAGAGCGGTGGAGACTTCGTGATGTGATAGAAAAAATATGCTGCTGAATTTAGGAAGGCTGAAAGTGACTCAAGAACGCAAAAGCTGCAGATTGAATGAATAGCCCGGAAAATGGGTAATTGCAGACAGGGAGAAGAAAATGGCAAAGAAGAACGCAAGAAATACAAGAGGAAAGATCGTCAGCGCGGCCTGGAAGCTTTTTTATGAGCAGGGCTACGAGGATACAACCGTGGAGGAGATCATTGCCCTTTCCGGTACGTCCAAAGGTTCCTTCTATCATTATTTCGATGGGAAGGACGCCCTTCTTTCCACCCTTAGTTCCCTGTTTGATGAAAAATATGAGGAGCTGATGGAGGAGCTGACTCCGGACATGACAGCCATGGATCAGCTGCTCTTTCTGAATCAGGAGCTCTTTAAAATGATTGAGGACAGCATTTCCCTGGATCTGCTGGCCAGACTCTATTCCACTCAGCTGACCACCAGCGGCGAGAAGCATCTCCTGGATCATAACCGGATTTACTATAAGCTGTTGCGGAAAATCATTGCCAAAGGCCGGGAGAACGGGCAGCTGAGTCGAACGTCCGGCGTCAGCGAGATGGTAAAGCTCTATGCTCTCTGCGAGCGGGCCCTTCTGTACGACTGGTGTCTCTGCGCCGGGGAGTATTCGTTGGTGGAGTACAGTAGCCGGGTGCTGCCGGTGTTTCTCAGCAGCTTCCTGCCGCAGAACTAAATATGGATTTGAAGCGCGCCTGTTTTATTTTTTGTACAATAGAAATTTATTATTTGTATCCTTTGTTTTATAAAATATCGTCTAGTTATAAAATGCGATTAAATCAATAAAAATATGTATTTTTAGAAATAAAAGTACAGTATTCATTCTATACATTATTCTGTATTGTAGTCTATTTTTCTCTGTGCTATAATAAGCCCCATGTGCGGGGCAGAAGAAGCTGTTTTCCGCGATCGAAAGATAAATGAGGAGGATGTAACTATGGCAGGACAGGTGGGAATTCTCGCGGCGATTGTGATTTATCTGGTCGCAATGGTGTACGTGGGATTCTATTTCAGTAAAAAGGGCAGCGGCGATTCGGCAGATGAATTTTATCTGGGCGGACGAAAATTAGGACCGCTGGTAACGGCGATGAGCGCGGAGGCTTCCGATATGAGCAGCTGGCTCCTGATGGGATTGCCGGGCGTCGCTTATCTGACCGGCATCTCTGACGCTGGTTGGACCGCTATCGGCCTGGGTCTGGGAACCTATCTGAACTGGCTGATTGTGGCGAAGCGTCTGCGCCGCTATTCTGTAAAATGCAACGCGATTACCATTCCGGATTTCTTTTCCAGACGTTTCCGGGACGAGAAAAACATTCTGATGTGTATCGCGGCGATTGTAATTCTGATTTTCTTTATTCCCTATACGGCGTCTGGCTTTAAGGCGATCGGAACACTGTTCTCCAGTCTCTTCGGAGTCGAGTATCATGTGGCGATGATTGTCGGAGCGGTAGTAATCGTAGGTTACACCGTCATGGGCGGTTTTATGGCCGTATCCACCACAGACCTGATTCAGAGTATTGTTATGAGTATTTCTCTGGTGGTTATCGTATTTTACGGAATCCATCTGGCAGGCGGCTGGGACGCGGTTATGGCAAATGCGAACTCACTGGCCGGATATCTTTCCATGGCGCAGATGCATGATGGCGCCACCAATACGGCTAGCCCCTACAGTCTGCTGACGATTGTATCTACCATGGCGTGGGGACTGGGGTATTTCGGAATGCCTCATATCCTGCTTCGTTTTATGGCCATCGAAGACGAGAATAAGCTGACGCTTTCCCGCCGGATTGCCAGCATCTGGGTTGTAATTTCCATGGCAGTGGCTATCCTGATCGGTGTGATTGGCTGCGCGGCTTCCGTACAGGGCGCGATTCCGACCTTTGCGACCAGCGCGGAGTCCGAGACCGTCATTATCCGTTTCGCCCATCTGCTGGGACAGCATAATTTCCTGCTTTCCCTGGTTGCAGGCGTGGTTCTGGCCGGTATCCTGGCCTGCACCATGTCTACGGCAGACTCTCAGCTTCTGACGGCGGCTTCCGGCGTATCCCAGAACCTACTGCAGGATTTCCTGAAGATTAAGATGAGCGCAAAGGCTTCCATGATGGCAGCGCGTCTGACCGTAATTGGCATTGCTGCTGTAGCGATTTTCCTGGCATGGAATCCGGACAGCTCCGTATTCTATATCGTATCCTTTGCATGGGCAGGCTTCGGCGCAGCCTTCGGACCGCTGGTTCTCTTCGCGCTGTTCTGGAAGCGTACCAATATGCAGGGCGCTCTGGCCGGTATGATCGCAGGCGGTGTGATGGTATTCGTATGGAAGTATCTGGTTCGTCCCATGGGCGGTATCTGGAACATCTACGAGCTGCTTCCGGCGTTCATCGTATCCGCGCTGGCAATTGTCATTGTTTCTCTGCTGACAGCGGCTCCCTCCAAGGAGATCTGTGAGGAATTTGATTCCGTAGGAAGATAAGAAATGAACGGTGTGACTGTGAAGGTCACGCCGTTTTTTTGTGCCCGTGGGTAGTGCAAAAGCAGGACAGATCTTTTCGTGTTCATATTCTCATGGTATAATTAAAATAAGAACGTGACAGGGGAATACAGCATTGCGCAGAAGGCAGTCGTTGTAATTCACAGCAGAAGGAGATACGCATTATGCCAAAACCGAAATGGAATTTAAATACCATTTACATATCAGAAAGGCTGCAGGAGAGTCTGCGGCCCATCTCCCGTTGCGCCATGACCACCGTGGTCGCCCCCATGGGCTACGGAAAGACCACGGCAGTAAACTGGTATCTGGGTGAGCGTGCCAAGTCGGAAACCCTGAAAATTATCCGCATCAGTGTGTACTCTGACAATCTCGCGATCTTCTGGAAAAGCGTGCAGGAGGCGTTTGCCCGGGCCGGTTTTGATGTTCTGTGTAACTATCCCTGTCCTACGGACGCCGCAGGCGGCGGACTGCTGGTGGACGATCTCTGCCATTCGCTGGCAGATGAGACGACCTGCTATCTTTTTATTGATGATTTCCATCTGCTGACCGACAAGCGCGCCTCGCTGTTCCTTTGTATGCTGGCAAACCGGCTGCCTGCAAACGTGCATCTGATTGTTGCCAGCCGGGACCGTTTTTTGCCTGCCGCGGAGGCAGTGCGGCTGGGGGCCAAGGTGTATCAGATTGGCACGGAGCAGCTGCGCCTCAACCATACGGAACTGGCCATCTATGCCCACCGCTGCGGAACGGAGCTTTCCGACGCGCAGGTGGAGAGTCTTCTCTACTCCAGCGAGGGCTGGTTCTCCGCCGTTTATCTGAATCTGCGGACGCTCTTTGAACGCGGCGTGCTGCCCAGCCGTCATTCTGACATCTACGCCACCTTTACTGCCGCTATGATCGATCCGTTGCCGGAACAGCAGCGGGAGTTTCTGGCGGTCATGGGGCTTGCCGATGAATTCACCGTCCAAATGGCGCAGTACGTCACAGGCAACGCGGACGCCGGGCAAATTCTTTCTGCGCTGACGGAGCAGAACGCCTTTGTCACACGCCTGCCGGACGGCGCGACTTACCGCTTCCATCACATGATGAAGGAGTGTGCCGAGCGCAGCTTTCTGGCGATGCCGGCGGAAACGCAGCGGCTCTATTGGGAGCGCTTCGGCCTGTGGTACGAGCAGCACCGACAGTATCTCCACGCCATTGCCGCCTACCGGAAGAGTGAGAATTACGATGCGCTGCTGCGGGTCATTCGCAGCGATGCGGGCATCCTGCTGGCGTCGCTGAAGCCGGAGGATGTGTTGAACGCGCTGGATAAATGCCCTGCAGAAACGCTGAAAGCATCCCCCTTTGCTATTCTGGTGCTGATGCGCCGGATGTTCACCTGGCGGAAAGTCCCGAAAATGTTGGAGCTGAAAGCGCTGCTGCTGACGGCCATCGAGGAGCATCCGGAGCTGTCCGAAGAAGAGCGCGGCAACCTGCTGGGGGAATGCGACCTCATTCTGAGCTTTCTCTGCTACAACGACATCAGTGCCATGAGCCGCCTGCACCGCAGCGCCAGCGCCCGGATGTCCCGCCCCGCCATCAGCATCCAATCGAGCGGCGGCTGGACCTTCGGATCGCCGTCTGTTCTGATGATGTTCTACCGCGCGCCGGGAGCGATGGAAAGCGAGCTTGCCGAAATGGACGAATGTATGCCCCATTACTATCAGGTCACCAATCACCATGGGCAGGGCGCGGAAACCATCATGCGCGCAGAGGCACTGTTCTGTCAGAGCCGCTTTACCGATGCACATATCGAAGTGGAACGTGCCTACGCACAGGTCAAGGACAACGGACAGATTAACATGGAACTCTGCTGTGATTTTCTTTCGCGGCGGCTCTCGCTGTACACCGATGTAGAACAGCGCTATACCTTTGAGGAGCGATATGCGGATCTGCTGCGCTATCACGACGCCTCGTGGATCAACCTTTGGAGTGCCACCAGTGCTTACTACCATGCGCTGCAGGGTAAAGTGGACAAAATTCCGGAGATTTTTTCGCAGCACCGCCTTTCTGATATCAACATGCTTGCGCCGGGCAAGCCCATGATGGAAATGATCGAAAATCAGGTGTATCTTGCCCAAGGCGCCTATGCCAAGGTAGTGGGACGCAGCACAGAACTGCTGGCCGTCTGCGAGGCGATGCACTACGCATTGGTAGCGTTGCATATCCGTATCCAGACGGCGGCAGCCTATGAGCAGCTGGGCAAGAGCGAGGAAGCCCACATATGGTTAAGAAAGGCGCTTTCTGATGCCGCGCCGGACGAACTTGTGATGCCGTTCGTGGAAAATTATGAGCATTTGAAGCCCCTGCTGGTGCGGGAGATCAAAACGGAACTGCTCGCAAAGATCACCGAGCTTGGC
The DNA here is from genome assembly GCF_040096155.1 of Laedolimicola intestinihominis. Taxonomy (NCBI): domain Bacteria; kingdom Bacillati; phylum Bacillota; class Clostridia; order Lachnospirales; family Lachnospiraceae; genus Laedolimicola; species Laedolimicola intestinihominis. Next base: position 121,948 of record NZ_JBBMFE010000006.1, read on the forward strand.
GAAGGGGCAGGGGCGCGAAACGCGGCAAGCGCCCGTCCGGCAGTCTTTGACGCGCTGACGATGCGGGAATTTGAGATCGTGGAGCTGATGGCACAACGCCTTTCCAACCGAGAGATCGCGGAAAAGCTCTATCTCTCCGAGGGCAGTGTCAAGCAGTATGTGAATCAGATCTATTCCAAGCTTCATATCGAGGGCGACACCCGAACCAAGCGGAAACGGCTAGCCGAGCTATTTGGACAAAAGACATAACCTTTGGTTAATGGTTATCCCATAGGATCCACCGTACAATATTTGTACGGTGGATTTTTATTTTTGCGGAAAGGAGGGTACGCACTTGGACCGAAGGTATCTCACAGCCGTCACGCCGCTGCCCAACCATGTTTTGCAGGTAGATTTTGTGTCCGGAAGCCGGCTTTTATTGGACATGAAGCCATATCTGGACAAGATCCGGTTTCGCCCGCTGACAGATGCGCGGGTGTGGAACAGCGCTGTGACCAACGGCATCTTTGTCCGCTTCGGCGATGTGGAACTGAGCCATGACGAGATCTTGTCCATGGCGGAACAGGAGCATTGACTCCGTTTATCTGAAAAAGGAGAAGAAAATGATGAAACACTTAAATAAATATCTGTCTTTTGCTTTGGCGCTGGCGCTGTGCCTGAGTCTTGCCGCCTGCGGCGAGAGTAACGAAGACTATGGCGATGACGGCAGCGATTACAATTTATACGGCGTTCCGGATTCCTTCGAGGGGCTTGTCAAGGACTCCGAGCAGATGGCGAACCTCTACCTCTACGGAGGCGCGTGGACGGGCGAGGACGGCGGTACACTGATCTCCGCCACCAGCGAAGCCGGCGACGAGGTACGCTTTGCGCTGTACGATGCCGACGAAGAGGTGACCGCCAGCGGCTTCATACAGTTCGTGCCGGACTATGACTATGATTATTTCTACAATGAGCATGACGGCGTGGCTTATCGCAGTTGGTTCGACGAGGTCGGCGCGCTGCACGTGGCTGAGCTTGGTACCTTTACGCAGGTGACCGGCGACGGCCGGGGTGATGTGATCGCACAGGACGACATCCCGGTTTTGATGGGTGGCGCACTGCCCTTTACCAATATGCAGAAGCTGCTCTCCGAAAACCATGATGACGGCACCTACCGTTATGAGGACATCACCGAGGACGGGCAGCTCCTTGTGGTCAATACGGCGGAGCAAAGCTGCTTTGTTCCGGATGTACAGGAGCTGGGCGATTATCTGGCAACCTGTGCTCTGTCTTTAAGTGATGCGGATACCTATGAGCTGTTGTCTGTCGAAGAAAATGAGGAATACAGCAAAAACTTAAGCTATCCGGTTTATATCGTAACCTATACCGCCGGTGAGAACGAAGACACCCGGGAATGGACCGTATTTGTCGTGGACACCGACGTTTGCACCTATCTTTACGGATTCTGCGTATCTCCCGATGCTGCGGCGGATATGGGTGAGATCTATCAAAATATTTTTTCGCAGCTGTATTTGAGCGACGAAGAATAAGGAGGATGTTACATGAAGAGAAAAAAGCCATATCTTCTGGCAGGACTGGTGTTACTGCTTTTCCTGCTGTGCACAGCCTGCGGTGATACGGAGGGACAAATCGCCCCGCAGGACGACCCCAACGAGGGCCTGGGAGGCGACCTTACCGAGGACACCGTCAACGACTTCAGCGGCTTCGAGGGTATCTGGCTGGGCGAAGCGAACAATGACTACGATTCCATGGAGATCGACGCCGAGGGCAACTGGACCCTCTATCTCAGCGGGGAAGTGGTGGATGAAGGCTACCTCCGCTATGAGCCGGAGTGGGAGGCTATCTATGCCTACAGCAACCTGGATGATTCCGGCAGCCTCATTGCCATGGAGGAAGGCCAGCTCTACAGCGCCGCTTACGGTTACTTCAACTACGGCGATGGGATGGAGTACCTCTGGTATGAGGACGGTGGCAGTCCAGATGGAAACCCGGACTCCTATTGGAGCTGGGATTCCGACCTCTGCCAGCGGAATGTCTCGGAATTCAAGGGCATCTGGTACTATGACGGCGATCTTTCGTCTGAGACCTATATCGTCATTGACGGTAATGGAAACTGGAGCTATTACCAGCGCGTTCCCGGCGTTGAGCCTGCGGAAATGGACTGCGGAGTGTTCACCTACTCCATGGACGAGGTGAGCACCTATTATGCGGACTCCACCATGTATGACGGCGTTTCTTACCGGGTCTTTGAGGTTGACGAGGATGCTCTGGTCTGGGGCGATGAGGGCGTTTACTACATGATGGAATGATGGAAAGGAGGGAAAACCATGAAGAATCGATGGAAACATATTTTTATCTCTGTGCTGGCTATGGTAATTTGCCTGAATCTTGCCGCCTGTGGCAATTCTGACGATGTAGTGGGAGATGACTGGCGCACCACCGGCGTGGTGGCTGGCAGCGGTACCATTACCCATGATGGTGAGAGCGTGGACGTGCTGGTCACGGTGAGTGAGAGCAGCGCGGCCTTCTACCGGGATCTGCCGGAGCAGATTCTCTTTGACAGCGTGTCTTTTCCCATGAATATTCCCGATGCGGAGCAGGCATTCAACGCCATCTCCTTCGAGGATATCGACGGCGATGAGGAAAGCGATGTGCTGGTAAGCTTTATCCACGAAAACGGCGACGCCACCGAGCTGATCTGGATCTGGGATCCGGTGGAGCGCTATGTCTTCCGGGAGGATCTCTCCACCGTTGCCCTCAGCGGCGGTGACTTAAGCGGCGATGATCTCAGCGAGTATGTGGGCCTTTGGGAGTATCAGGGGGAGAATCTCTGGCTGCGCATCCGCGATGACGCCACATGGGAATTTGTGAACGACCAGGATGATGTTATCGAATACGGCACGCTGTGGGTGGAGGAAAATGGCTTGACGCTCCACTTCGACGGCAGCGGCGACACCTTGCAGCTGGACCGCACCGTCAGCGGCGACCTCATCGACAGCGTAAACGGCGGCACGCTCCTGCCTGTGGAGGGTATCCAGTCTAAGGAGCCGTACTTTACAAGAAACGGGCTTGCGATCAATGCCGCCGTGGAGATGGGGACCTTCCTGCTGAAAGATGGGGTTTGCAGCTATGCGGGACTTGGCGACGGCTACAACACCGACGACTGCTATTGGGAGATCATAAAGAACGGCGATTACACCCACGACGGCATCCGCGAGCTGCACTTTGACGCCATCTGTTATGTTCCGGAAGGCTCCATTCCCTACTTTGATCAGCAGTATACGACTGTTACCAGCAGTGAACTCTATGACTTCTATACCGGTATGTGGCTCACCACCTCAACGGCCTACGGCAACAGCCAACGCGGGGACAACTATTATCTCCACACCGTCAGCTGGCAGGGGAACAGCTACCTGATTGAATTCGCGTATTCAACCGACTGGCAGTACAACGTGGGGGACTGGGCGCAGGTTCTGACCAAGAGCTACGCCGTCTATCTTCCGGAGGACTATGACGGACTCGTTTTTGCCGCAGAGGCCCAGCCGGACAACTATAAAGACAGTGCCAAACGTATGCAGCTGGACAGCATTTCGCCCGAAGCTGCCCTTATGGATATCGACACGGTAGAGCCCTATCGCAGCCTGTACTTCAGTCTGTGTTACTAAAAGGGAGGAACGGCTATGGGAATGAAACGCAATGACTTTGGCACGCCGGGAGCAGGGCGCATGACGGATGCGGAGCTGTCAAAAAAGCTGGGAAGCTATCAGAGAATGGAGAGCATCGGCATATTGCTGGGCGTTATTCTGGTGATCACCGGGTGCATCATGATGTTTGTGTATCGCAATCTCATGGTGATCTCCATTCTGGTCTTTACTGGTGTGGCGCTGTTCCTGTTGGTGGCAAAGCCCGCCCAAACGAAGAAAAAAGCGTTGATGCAGCAAGAACTGGGCGGCTATTTCTGCGCAGAGCTGACAAAAGCCTTCGGCCCGGAGCCGGATCCGGCCACGTTGCCCATCGACTGGGCGTACCTGGAGGCAGCAAAGCTGTCGGCGGTCTCTTTTACGGAGTGTACCGTGACGGACTTTCACGAGGGCGAGCACAAGGGGCTGCGGTTTTCCGCTGCCAACGTGGAGCTGCGCCGCACGGTGGAAGAACGCTCCGGCCCCGACAACGACAACTGGATGACTCGAACCGAGACGCTGTTCCGCGGCATCGTGGTACGCTGCAAGGGCATCTGTGACCCGGCGCTGGATATGACCGTAAACGACATGTTCCAGGAGCGGAAAAAGGACGATATTACCGATTCCGTTTTGTTTAGAAAGCATTTTTCTGCCCACAGGTCGGACGGGAAGGCGGCGGACGATCAGGTGACGCAGCAGCTTCGTGAGCTGGTGCAGAAGCTGGAGGCATCTTCCAACAGTTCCAAGCTGTGCGGTCTTATCCTCCGTGACGGCGATCTGACGCTGGCCCTGAACACCCGGTATGTGTTTGCGGGCGTTCCGGAGGAGCTGGATCTGCGGGATATCGACGGCATCCGAAAGTGGTTCACCGCCTCGCTGACCGGTATGGGCAATCTGCTGGATCTGATAACGGAAAGCCCCGCTCTGACAGGCACGACAGAATAAGGAGAAGAATATGGAAGAAAGGGACATGAACATGACGGATGAACATATGGCGCAGGAGCTGCGTAAGAGTAAGGGTAGCAAGTTGGGCGGAAAAATTCTTTCGCTGCTGGGCGTGGTGATTGCCGTGGTGGGCATCATTCTGGGCGGCAACCTTGTGATGATTGTCATCGGCGGTGTGGTTCTAAGCCTGGGGCAGATGGTGCAGGGTAAGTCCAAGGACAAGGCAGGCCGGCAGACCTTCGACGCCATCGCGCCGGACATCGTGGGCGCTGCCCTTGAAAACGTGCAGATGAACCCTGCGCCGCATCTTCTGGACGCAGAGGACACGAACATTCCCCTGCCCGGCCACACCCATTGCAGCGGCAGTGGGTATATCCGCGGAACATATCGCGGCCTGACCACGGAACTATGTACCGTAAGGCTGACGGAAGTCAGCGAGTTTCAACGGGAGGAGACCGGCCTGTGGGAAAAGAACGAGCAGGTGGTTTACACCGGCCAGTGGATGCTGTGTGAACTGGGACAAGAATTTCAAACATGGCTGACCATCTGGCCGCGGGACAAAATGGATAAGCTGTTCAACGCCCGAACGATCAAGACAGGCAATGAGATGTTTGATAAACGATTTAATCTGAGCAGCGGCGATGCGCAGGCGGTCCTTTGCATCCTGAATCCCGGCTGCATCGAGCAGATCCTGGCACTGGCAGATGCCTCCTTCGGTAAATTTGCCGTGAATCTCAATCCGGATGGCAGGCTGTATCTTGCCGTCCACAGCGGTCGCGGTTTTTTTGATATCGGCAAGGGTCGGGAGATGCCGGATCAGCTGCGCCGGCGCTTTGCCTGTGAACTGCGCTGGTTCACAGATTTGATCGACGTATTCCGCGGCGTATAAGGGAGGTGGGGCATATGCCTTTTTGGCTCGCTGTTATGTTGCTGTTGCTATCGATGTTGGGGAGTGTTCTCTCACACCGTTACTTGCGGAAACCGGTTCAAATCGTCTGCGTTATGCTCTGCGTCCTGCTGGCAGTGGTATGTGCCGCTTATATCGGACTGACTATTTTGTTTGTGGATGCCGTGCGGAACCAACCGTCGGTGTCGTAGGAATCCCCGCCCATGGCGGCAGGAAGGAGGACGTATGAAGAATATGAAAGTAATCGTGATTGGTTTCATTCTTGCGGTAGTGCTTGTGGCATGGCCCGTGGAATATACGCGATATATTACAGCGGGAACCGGCTTTGTTCTCGGGGCTGTACTGGTGGCATGGCTCGGGGTCCGCCAGCGGAAAGGCGCATGGAAGGGATACAAGGATGACGTGCGGCGGTACACGGGCACCACGATGATGAAGGTGGTATGGATCGAGGAATCGGTCGATGAAAGGTGGGAGCACCAGGAGGACGGCAGTGATCGGCTGCGTCGGGAGACGGTCTATCTTCCAACCTATGAGTACACTGTAAATGGCAGGACCTACCGCTACGCAAGCCGTCAGACGTTGTCCGGCAAGCGGGAGCTGGGGCGGCAGGTGGTGGGATATTATGACCCCAAGCAGCCCGACCGCATTACGGAGGACAGACCTCGAAAGCCCGTTTTCGGCGGATTCCTTTTCTTCGTTTTTGCTGTGTTCCTGCTGTGGTTCGGCATTATGACCTTCACCGGTCAGGTCTCTATTTCCTGATACCGAATATCCAGAATCAAATAGAAGCAAAAAGCGAAGGCATCCAAAATGCCTTCGCTTTTTGCTTCTGTTTTTTACAGCTTAATATTCTTGAAAAGGTCTCCCAGGGTGGTGGTCAGCTCCTCGGCCTTCGGGATTTCGATTTTTTCTTCCGGAAGATCTTCCGCAGCGGTTTCGTTCAGCGCCTTCATGCTCAGGGACAGCTTGCCGTCCTTGATAGCGATAACCTTTACCTTTACGGTGTCGCCGACCTTCAGCACCACATCCGGGCTCTTGATGCGCTTTTCAGAAATCTGGGATACGTGAACCAGTCCGGAGAGACCGTCGCCCAGATCGATGAATGCGCCGTAGGGCTGGATGCTCTCGACCTTTCCTTCCGTTACCAGACCGACCTGTACGCTGGCCAGCTTTGACCGACGCTCCTCGGCAGCCTTCTCGCGAAGCAGCTCTCTTGCGGAGAGAACCAGCTTCTGGTTCTCCGGATCTGCAGTGATAACCTGTACCTGGATCTTCTTATTCAGCCAGTCCTCCAGGTTCTCCACATAGCCAAGAGAAAGCTTGGAAGCCGGGATAAAGCCGCGGATTCCTTCTACGTAAGCGACTACGCCGGACTTGACAATGCCGCCGATTTTTACGGTGAGAACGGTCTTGTCCTCCAGATACTGTACCAGAGTCTGCCACGCCGGATCTGTGATGTCAGCCACATCATTCTCCTGTGTATCCTGGAAGGAAGCCTCCAGCTCTTCCTTGAAATCGTCCATTGTTGTTTTTTCTTCCATTTCCCAATACCTCATTTCCTATAAAATTCAGATTACAGACAGATTTCTGAGAAATCCGCTGTCCAATAGTTTTATTATATGGTAAAATGGTGCAAAAAGCAAACGGAATCAGGAGAAAAATAGATGAATCGAGTGAAAATAAGAAAGATTGTTTTTGGAGAAGGAAGACCGAAGATCTGCGTTCCGATAACGGGCCGCACCAGAGAGGAGATTGCGCTGCGGACGGCAGAACTGAAAGCGGCGAAGCCGGATCTGGCGGAGTGGCGCGCCGACTGGTATGAAGAGGTATTTGACAGGAAAAAACTGGAAGAAATGTTGGAGCGGCTGCGCGGAGAGCTGGGTGAACTTCCGCTTCTTGTGACTTTCCGCACAAAAGAAGAAGGCGGTGAGCAGAGTATCGGCGCTGAAGCTTATGCGGAATTTCTGCGGACTGTGCTGGCGTCCGGGCAGGCGGATCTGATTGACGTGGAACTGTTCCGGGGAGAGGCGCTGCTCCGGGATATCTGTGAGGAGGCCAGAAAAAAAGGGATCAGAGTCATTGCGTCCAGCCATGATTTCGAAAAGACGCCTGCAAAAGAGGAAATTATCGAGCGGCTGACCCGGATGCAGGACTGCGGCGCGGATCTGCTGAAGCTGGCTGCGATGCCCCGGGACGCAGGCGACGTACTGACTCTTTTGTCTGCCACTTGGGAAATGAAGGAGCAGTATGCAAAGCAGCCCGTTGTCACCATGTCCATGGGAGCAAAAGGAGCGGTGAGCCGTTTGGCAGGAGAAGTCTTCGGCTCTGTTATGACCTTCGGAAGTGCAGGCGTAGCTTCCGCGCCGGGGCAGGTGAGCGTGCCGGAGCTTAAGATGGCGCTGGAGGTGCTGCGGCAGCAGGAGTGAGAGGCTTTTATATCTGCTGCTCTGACTTTTGATGGAATTAGAAAAGCATAAGATAATTTTTTCTAAAATAATAGATGGCAAAATAGGGAGCCAGGTATAGATCGTGCATAATCTGTGAATAAGAAATAGAAAATGTGGTGATTTAATGAACAATCCCACCATAGAAAATGTACTGAACCTGGCCCTGGACGCCACCCCACAGGAGCGCGCCCGCTCTGAAAATCTGGACGTAGGCTTCGACAGTGCGGAAAAAACCTGGGAGCTGATTGTGAAATATTCCGGGCCGCTGGATGAGCTTCAGCAGGCTGGCATTACGGTGACGGAGCTTCTGAATGAATATGCAGTGCTGCTTGTGCCGGAAAATCTGGTGGAGCTTCTGGCAGGCGTTCCGGAAATAGAATATATCGAAAAACCAAAGAGGCTGTTTTTCTCTGTAAATCAGGGAAAGACAGCTTCCTGCATTACAGCGGTGCAAAGCGGGCAGTATGGCCTGTACGGGGAGGGCGTGCTGGTGGCGCTGCTGGATTCGGGGGTGGATTACGCCCACCCGGATTTTCGAAATGAGGATGGTACAACGCGGATTGTGGCGCTGTGGGATCAGACGATACCAGGCAGACCGCCGGAGGGCTACCGTATCGGTACGGAATATACGGCTCAGGAGATCGATGAAGCGTTGACGGCAGAGACGGAGGCGCAGCGTTACGCCCTGGTGCCGAGCCGGGACATAAGCGGCCATGGCACCAGGGTTCTCGGCATTGCGGCGGGCAATGGCCGGGCCAGCGGCGGACGCTACCGGGGAATCGCAAGCCGCAGTCCGATCCTGGCCGTGAAGCTGGGAACGCCCCGGGAGGACGGCTTCCCCAGGACCACGGAACTGATGCAGGGCTTGGATTACTGCATTCGAAAGGCACTGGAGCTTCGCCTGCCCGTGGCAGTGAATATCAGTATCGGCAATACCTATGGAGCTCATGACGGCACATCCCTTCTGGAAACCTATATTGCGGACATCGCCAATGTCTGGAAATCTGTTATATGTATCGGTACGGGAAATGAAGGGTATGCAGCCGGGCACACTGCGGGTGTTCTGCGGCGACAGACGTCGGAGATGATAGAGCTGGCTGTGGGCGAATACGAAACCGCTTTCAATATCCAGATCTGGAAATCCTATCTGGATGAAGTTGATATCACACTGATAAGTCCGGGCGGGAGAAGAGCCGGACCAATCCAGAAGGTTCTGGGGGCTCAGCGCTTTTTGCTGGAGGAGACAGAGATTCTGCTGTATTACGGGGAACCTTCGCCCTACAGCCAGTCCCAGGAGATTTATCTGGAATTGCTGCCCCGGAGCGATTACGTGGACACTGGCATCTGGACACTTGAACTGTCCGCCGGCGAGATTCGCGATGGCCGCTATCACCTGTGGCTCCCCAGCGCTGTCGCCCTGAACGGCGGCACCCGGTTCTTACACCCATCTGCAGACACTACCCTCACGATTCCATCCACCGCCCGCCGTGTCGCAGCCGTCGGCGCTTATGACAGCCGCACCCTTACTTACGCCGATTTCTCCGGCCGTGGTAACACCCGTGATCTTCGTGAGAAACCGATTCTCGTTGCCCCGGGCGTCCGTGTTCTCACCACCGCCCTCGGTGGCACCTACGCCGAAGCCACCGGCACATCCTTCGCCACCCCCTTCGTCACCGGTGCGTCCGCCCTTCTGATGGAGTGGGGCATCACAGACGGCTACGACCCCTACCTATACGGTGAAAAGGCCATTGCCTACCTAAAGAAAGGCACCCGGTCCCTGTCGGCCTTTTCGGAGTATCCGAATCCGCAGGTGGGGTGGGGAGCCCTCTGCATAAAACAAAGTCTTCCCGAAATATAAAACTATCCTTTCGAATAGTGTCCTCTGCCTGCGGCATCTGTTATAATACTATCATAGCGGGAAAGGAGGAATCTGCCATGTCAAAGAACACCAAAACCACCGATGATAAATACATCTGCCCGGAGAAAGCGGTGCGGAAGCTTCGGTCGGGCCGGCGGTTTCGGACGCCGTTGTATCTGTATGGCGTGACCGGAGTGGGAAAGACATCACTGATTATCCATAATCTGAATATGAAGCGATGCATTTACTACAGTGCGGCAGAGACGGAAGCCAGTCAGATCGCGGTCCGGGAGCAGGGCGTGGAGCATACGGTCGTTATTGACGACCTGCAGAGTGTGACAGGCGTGGAAGAACGGGAGGCCTATTATAAGGTGATTCAGGAATTGTTGGGACGGGAAGATGTCTGGCTGATTTTGATTGCGCGCTGTCCCTTCCCCCGTTGGCTGCTCACCCTGCGTACCAAATACATCTTTGTGGAAATAGAAGAATCCGATTTTCTCTTTTCCATTGAAGAACAGCGTGCATACCTGGAGCAGTACGGGATCTGTCTTCCGGACGAGCTCCATGAGAGGGCATGGAGAATGGGCGGCGGCAATCCGCTTTCGTTGCTTTTCTTTGCCATGGAAAAGGGCGATCTGGAACGTACCCAGAAACGTGAATGGGATTATCTGGAAAGCCATGTATATGAGCAATGGGATGTGGAGCTACAGGAATTCTTTATGAACATCTGCATCGTGGAGACCTTTACAATCAGGTTGGCGGCTATGCTGACCGGTCGAAGCGATGTGGAGAAAGTGATCGCCAAGGCAGAAGAAACCGGCAATTTCTTTGAGACAGCCGGAGTGGACGGTGTCTGGAAATGCCGCTGGCCCATGCGGAAATCCATGCGTCAGAGACTGGGCAGAAGGAAAACGCTGGAACAAATCCGCCGGCTTTATTATACTGCCGGATTATACTATGAATTGGAGAATCAGATACCGGAAGCGCTGTCCATGTATGAGGAGTGCCGGGATATGGAGAGCATTTCGCGACTTCTGATTTCCAATGCAAATAAAAATCCGTCCAGCGGGTGGTATTATGAACTGCGCCGCTATTATCTGGAACTGCCGGAACAAATCATAGAGGAGAGTCCTGCGCTGATGGCGGGGATGAGTCTGTTGCACTCCATGCTTATGAACATCGAGGAGAGCGAGCGATGGTATCAGGCATTGGAGCAGTATGCAGATACGCACACAGGCGGCCAGCGAAGGGAAGCCAGAAGCCGGCTGATATATCTGAAAATTGCGCTGCCCCATCGGGGAAGCATGGATATGATTGATTTAATTAAAAATGCGGATCTGTTTCTGCGTGAGTGGAGAAGTACGCTCCCGGATCTGTCTGTGACCAGTAATCTGCCTTCCATGATGAATGGCGGGAAGGATTTCTGCGAATGGAGCAGAAAAGAACGGGAAATGGTGGTGAGTATCGGAAAGCCCGTTGAATTTATTCTGGGAAAATATGGTAAAGGCTTGGTGTCACTGATACTGGCAGAGAGTTTTCTGGAAAAAGGCGAGGACACCTTTGAGATATTTTCTCAGGCGGAAAAAGGAAAAATGGAGGCCGAAAGCGGCGGAAAACTGGATCAGGTATTCGTGGGCATTGGGACACTGGCCTGGTTGTCGGTGCTGAAAAATAATGCGGAAGGGGCAGCGGCATCCCTTGCAGGCTTTCGGACGCGCGCGGAAAAGGAAGCGCCGAATTTACTGACAAATATCGATGCCTTTCTATGCCGGATTTCCCTTTATCAGGGAAATGACGGGGCGTCCTGGATGGAGCAGGCGCCTGACGAGACGCTGGAATTCAGTATCCTGGAACGTTTTCGTTATCTGACCAAGACACGCGTGTATATTCAACAGAAGCGTTATGAAGAAGCGTATTGTCTGTTGCAGCAGCTGCTTTATTACGCGGAAACCATGAATCGGACCTACATTCTGATGGAGTTGCATCTTCTTCTGGCAGTGGTGCAGTACCGAACCGGACAGGAGGAGTGGCGGGAGAATCTGCAGGCATGCGTCAGTCAGGCAGAAAGCTATCATTTTGTGAGACTGTTGAGCAGGGAAGGGAGCGTTCTGCTTTCGATGCTTGAAGAAGGAGAACCGACCTGGAAGGATCGCTCATTCCGTAAGCAGGTGCTGGAAGAATGCGGACAGATGAAGGAATTTTATCCGCGGTATCTTGGCGGCAGACAGGAAGATGAAATTATTCTGAGTGAAAATGCGATAAAAATTTTGAGATATCAGTCCGAGGGGCTTTCCTCAGCGGCCATTGCGGAAAAAATGAAGCTGTCAGAAGCTACAGTGAAATACCACAGTCGGGAAACTTACAGGAAATTAGGCGTGAAAAATAAAACAGCGGCTATCGCAGAGGCAAAAGAGAGAAAAATGATTTAGATACTTGACTTATTTTCCAGAATCTGGTATTCTTCGTGTATCAGAGATTCTTACTGATTCACAGAGGAGCATCTCCTCACGATTCCACGAAGAAGAAAACATGCAGACAAAGCGGCAGGAAAGGCAGGTAGTCAGGTGTAGAAGAACGGAGGACGCTGGACGACGGTTACTTACGAAGGAGGATGATACGAAAAGAAAGAAAGGACAGATCATGGAATGAAATGGAAAAAGTGGTCCGGGAAGCGACTGCTGACACTGATGCTGGCATTGACGCTGTCAGTGTCTTCTTTGGGTCCTCTGATTGGAGGAGGAAGCATAAGCTATGCGGCAGAAATATCGGAGACACCGGATGTATCAGAGAGTCCCGGAAAGGCCGGGGAGACGGAAGTGACCGTTCGGCTGGAAGAACCGACAGAAGAAGCGACAGATACAGAAGAGCCGGATTTGGATACAGAAGATCCGGCAGAGAGCGTCAAACAGCCGGAAAACAGCGGGGTATCGGAAACGACAGAGCAGGAGGAACCGGAGGAGCCCGGAGAGTCTGAAAAAGGACTCCGGACACTTCGGATCCGCTGTGAGGATCCGAACGGCAATCCTTCCGAAACGCTGTCGGCAGAGGCGGACAGCGACGAGCTTTACGAAGGAACCAAGGTAAAGATCCGTGTGACCAACACGGGAATGAATATCTGGGCAGCTGAAATCACCTGTGAGGATGGCGAACTGGAGGCCGGAGAGGAAGAAGATATCCTGACCTTTGAAATGCCGGATGCAGACGTGGAAGTTCGTATTTATGAACTGGAAAGTCAGGAGCAGGGGGAGCTGTCCGGGGAAGACAGCAGCATTCCCGGAGATTTCCAGGGAAATCAGTCCCATACAAGGAAAGACAATGAGCCGGATATTGAACTTGAAAAGTCTGCCCGCTGGACCAATATCGAGGATGGTTACGCGGAACTGACGATCACAGAAAAAGATACTTCAGATTATTCTAATATTCCCACCGATTATATTATCATTCTGGACAGAACGAGAACCATGGCGCTGAGCGATTACAATCATGAAGACGGAAGCGCGTATAATTACATGGGTTATCATTCTCCATGCATCAATCCCGCCCATTATTATTACAAGGGTGGTATTTATTTGCACATGATAGATTACTTTACAGGGTATGATTACATAAAAAATGTGTGGTTTTATAATCTGCCGGGCAGCTTTGATTTCTGGGAGCGCCATTACAACCAGAATGGAACCAAAATCATGCCGACACTGGAAAATGGCTGCTATGATCGGCTTTCCATGGCAAAAAAGGGAATCCAGGAGCTGGTGGATATGATTGCGGCCCAGAATGCGAAAGTGACCGGAGACGGACTGCGTTCCCGGGTGGCGTTCTGGAGTTTTGCGGATGAATACAGTAAAATCACAGGCGATAAGCGGGATAAAGGACTGTATAATTATACGCCGTTGACGGACAATTACGAGCAGGTGAAGCGGGCGGTCAGCGAGGTGAAGAATTATTCCGGAACCTATTATCTTTCGTCCCTTCAGGAAGCGTATGATATTATCACAACACGAAACGCCACGGACAGCCGTCGGAAAAATGTATACACCAAGGTCATATTTATCTCGGACGGCGAGTGTGAAACGGATTTGGCAAATGTGAGGGCGAAGGCAGCACAGATTCGCAGTCTGCCCAATACGGAGCTGTTTACGCTGGCAATAGGCATGACCGCAGACGCGTCAGGTGCGAAACTCCTGCAGGAAATAGCGGGAAGCGCCGATCATGCAGCCAATTTCTGGCAGACCCTATCCTTTGACGGAGGAAATGGTTCCGCATTTGCCCAGACACTTTTAAATATTGAGAAAAAAGCGTCAGAGGTTAAGGCAGTTCAGAAGACGCTGACGGATCAGATTGAGACGAAATATTGGGAACCGGTGGAAATTCTGAGCGCTGACGGCGGACAGGCATCCCTTAACCGGGCCAATGGAAAGCTTACCTGGAAAGTGCCGGATGAAGCGGGAACGACCTATCGCTGCACCGTGAAGCTGCGTTTGAAGGAGAAGTACCGTTATCTTCTGGCGGATGCTGTCTATCCCACCAACAGGGATGAGACAGGCGTAGGACAGCCGGAGATTTCGGCAGATCCGGTGAAGGCAGGCGCAGTGCTGGATTACGCCATTGAAGGCGGTATGTATCATCAGCAGACGCGAAAGGCAGGCGTGGTCACACCAACGCTGAAGTATGGAACCTTGCAGTTTCAGGGGAAGAAGAACTGGACTGTTTCAGGTTCCCGGGCAGACAGTCTGGTTGTACGCCTGATGCGGACACTTCCGGGACAGACCACGGCTACGCAGGTCAATAATACACGAACTAACGGAAGCCGGGGATGGCGTTACAGCTTTAATCGACGCGTCATGCCGGATGGAAGCGAGAAGCCGCTTATCAAATATGACGAAAGAGGCAGACTCGTTTCCTATCAGGTGACGGAACAGACGCCAGGCTATTATACGCAGCTGGAGAGTCTGGTGACCGGTGGAGACGTGACAGATACCCAGTTGTACAATGAACCCTTCAAGGTAAAGGTTCAGGTGGAAAAGACCGACAGCGAGACCGGCAATCCCTTGAGCGGCGCGGAGTTTTCTGTCTTTATGTGGAGCCGGCGAGCCGGAAAATATCTGCCCTATAAGGGAACCACAGAAGGAACAGGCCAGACTTACGAGACAGGGACGTTGAACGGCGGTTCGGAAGGCATGAAGCTTACGGAAAACCAGAAAGGGATATACATAAGCCCGGCCTGGCTGTACTACGCGCCGGATAATCAGGGTAAATTCCGGGTTATCGAGACGCAGGCGCCGGAAGGCTATTACGGAGACTGGAAGGGGGAGAACGAAAAAAATGTCTATGACCTGGTGATTTCGCCGGATGCGGCGAGAAACCGAGAGACGATTTCGCTGACCAATGGGGACAGCGGAACCTTTGAAAATCAACGGGTCAGGGGAAAAATCCGGTTTACGAAAAACGACGCGGAGGGAAAGGAGCGCGTTTCCCAGGGCGAAGCCAGTCTGACCGGTGCAGCCTACAAGCTGTTCGCAGCGGCGGATTTGATCCATCAGGACGGCGCCACAGGTGCTCTGTACCGAAAGGATGAGGAGATTCGACTGCGCTTTACCGGAAGCCGGGACGGTGTGCGGTACTATCGGCAGGATCCGTCCGGAAGGGACACGATAGAGATTGGGACGGGCTGTCAGATCTGCATCGAAAATTTGGAGCTTGGCTGCTATTATCTGCAGGAGCAGGAAGCAGGCGAGGGCTACCTGGTCAATCCGGAGAAAGCGGAATTTACCCTGGAGTGGCAGGGCGAGGAAGTACCAGAGGTGGAAATCAGGGATTTCAAAGTCTATGAGCAGGTGAAAAAGCAGCGGCTGACCTTCTACAAGGTGGCAGGAACGGATCGGACCGACCGGTTGGATCCTCTGGAGGGAGCCGGATTTTCCATTTATGCCCTGTCAGAATTCGCAGATGGAAGATATGCGGATCTTTCCGACGTGGAGGTGGTGCAGGCAGTCATAGATGATTTTCGGGACGGGCAGACATTGGATTACCGTGCCGTGCGCGCTTTTTGCCCGGCACAGGTCTTCGCGGAGGCGGACAGTGCGGAAGTGAAGGCTGGAAAGCTGGTTAAGAAACTGGACTATGGAGAGGGATATGTCTATGAGGCAGAGAGCCCGAACGAGTATCTGACAGGCGAGCTGTTCAGCGACAGTCGCGGTATGGTGACGACGCCGTCCCTGGCCTATGGCCGTTATCTGATTGTGGAGACAACAGTTCCGAAGAACCGGATTGCTACCCGGCCCTTTGTGGTGCAGATAGCGGGTGACGATCGGGACGGAACGGTCGAGGGAGACGGACGGGGACGGAAGCTTTCGGATCTGGTGATTCTTCAGGACCGTCCGGTCAATGCCCTGGTACGGATAGAAAAATACGACAGTGTCACGGGAAAGCCGGTGCAAAAGCCGGGTGCGTCCTACGTGATCCATGATACGGAGGGAAAATGGTTCTCTTATTACACAACGGAATGGAGCTCGGCCCAGAAGAAGGCCTATCAGGAGCAGTATGGCGATCTGGTAGTGCAGTACAGCCAGGGTGCGCAGCTTGGAACCTATACAAAGCCGTATACGACCCGGCAGGTGAAGAAGGATGGAACCTGCTATGTGGATACGCCCACAGCGCTTCCGACCGGTATCTATGAGCTGGAGGAAGTGTCCGCCCCAGACGGATATATCCTGCAGGGGCATGAGGGCGTCATTGCCAAAAAGAGTATTTTCGAAAGTGGAAACGGAACCTTTTACGAAACGGAGGCCGATGGAAAATGGAGGCCGACGCCGGAAGGCTCTGTGAAATTCATCATTTCCTCGGGAGAGGCAGTTTATGACAGCGAAGCAAAGGCTTTCGTAGTGAAGGTGCGCCAGAAAAACACCCCGGCAGTGGGTAAAATCAGTGTGTACGCGGAGGGGGAACAGCTGAAAGGAGCACAAAAGACGGAAACAGGATATCAGTTTACCTATGAGGCTCAGCCGGTGGCGGGCGCGGAATTTGAAATCCGCGCGGCAGCAGATATCTATACGCAGGAGGGAGTAAACAAAGAGAAGCTATACGAAGCCGGAGAACTGCTCATGACCCTTGTGACCGATGCAAAAGGCCAGACCTGGACCGGACAGAAGGATCTGGAAGGAACCGATATTCCGTGGGGGCTTCCGCTTGGAAGCTACACGGTGACGCAGGTGAAGGCGGGCGCAGGTTTTGCCCTGAGTACGGAAAACGCGAAGCCCCGCAGTATTGAGATTACCTGGGCGGGCCAGGAGGTGCCGGTCATTTACCGGGATACGATGTATCAGAATCCCCGGCAGCAGGTGCGGCTTGCCATAGAGAAACAGGACGCCGAGACCGGGAGGGTGCTGGCCGGAGCAGCATTTGGACTATACGCGGCGGAGAATATTGCCGATTACAGGGGAAAAATCCTGGTGAAAAAGGATACCCTGCTGGGTCAGGCGGCCACGGCGCTGAACGCGGAAGGAAAGGTAGAACGCGCGGTCTTTGCCGTAGATTTGCCACTGGGCAGATATTACGTGAAAGAGCTTCATGCCCCGGCAGGATACGCAGGCAGCTCCATGCGCGTCAATGTGGACGCTTCCTACCGGGCGGATCAGCGGGAAACCATCAGCCTGAAGGGCGTGGTAAAAAATGCCCCGATCCGCGTACAGATTAACCTGATGGACTGGTTTACGGAAAACGAGCTGACCGGCGCAACTCTGCAGCTTTTGGACGAAAATGAGTCCGTTGTGGAAACATTCACGACTGTTTCAAAAAACAATCCGATTATCCGGAAGCTGGAGCGGGGAAAAACCTACCGGGTAAGGGAACTGGTAACTCCGTCGGGCTATGAAGAAGGATTCCTGCTGAAGGACGGCTATGTAACGGACAAGACAGACAGCCTGGAGTTGTCCAAGCAGTATGCTTCGAATAACGGGAAAAAGGATGTGGCCTTTACCGTACTGGATACGGGAAAGCTCCAGGTGGTGAGCCTGTTCATGAAGCCGGAAGCCGGTGTTCTGGAAATTACGAAGGAGGGACCGGTTCCGGTGGGAACGGAAAAAGAAACCGATGAAAATGGTAACCGGATTGAGACCCCGATATATGAGATTATGGGACTTCCGGGAGCGGAATATGTGCTTCAGGCGAAGGAACAAATCGGCTATCCGGACAGCCAGGAGGGGGTACTTTTTGAAAAAGACGCATTGGTGCTGGAACAGTATGCGGAACAGAAGAAAACCGGAGCCATGCAGTATTTTACCATAGATGTGCCGGAAGGAAAGGGCGAGCTGGTGAAAGCAGAACGCATGCTGCCGGATGGTACGGAGGCAGCGCTTGTGCTGCGGACCGGGCAGGATGGCAAGGTGCAGGTAACCGGACTTCCGGCGGGAAGCTACCGTGTCGTGGAGGTGAAGGCTCCGGCTGGCTATTATCGGGATCCGGGAATGTGTACGCAGACGGTGGATCTGGGAGACATCATTTCCGTACGGTTTGAGAATCCGAAACAGGAGATCGAAAAACCGGGTGAAGATCCGGATAAGGATCCAGATAAAGATCCGGATGCTCCCCGCCGGATCGGCATGCTGGCAGAAAAATACGGTGTGGACGGAGAAGAACGGATTCCGGTATCCGGCGCCGCCTTTACCCTATACGCGGCAGAGGACGTCCGCAATATTTTTGGTGAGCTGATTTACCGGGAAGGAACGGAGGTGGAGACGGCCCTGTCCGGAGCGGACGGGCTGGCGCGCTTTGTGACAGATGTTCCCATCGGTCTCTACCGCATCCGGGAGACGAAAGCGCCGGACGGCTACTACAGCAGCACGAAGGAGATTCTTTATGACGTGGCGAAGGACAGGGAGGATGATTCCGTTCATTACCTGAATTTCAGTGATTTTGTGGAAAATGCCCCGACGAAGCTCACGATCCGCCTGCAGGACGATCTGACCCATAACGAACTGGCGGACGCCTGCCTGGAGATTACGGATGAGAAGGGAGAGCCTGTGGAAACCTGGATGACCAGAGTGGATAACGGGTATACCATCCGGGGGCTCTCTGTGGATAAGTGTTACACCATCACAGAAAAGCTGCCGCGGGAGGGCTATCTGGTGAAATTTACAGAGAGCTATACAGAGAGCGGCAATGTGGAACTGCGGGAGCCGGAGGGAGCAAAAGTGGAGTTTCGAATTCCAGACGCGCCGGGCAGTGTGACAGAGGGCGGCCATCTGAACCCGGCCTCAGTGCCGGAGACGGGCTGCATTGTCCTGGAAAATCCCTTTGTAACCGGCGATGTGCATCTGCAAAAGGACGGAGAAATTCTGGAAAGCTGGACACCGGCACAGCATGTGGGCCAGTGGCTGCGTTCGACCTTTGGATACCGGGAAAAGGGTCTGGGTCAGGTGGAATTCGCAGTCTATGCGGCGGAGGACATTGAACATCCGGACGGCGTCACGGGAATTTGCTTTCGGAAAGGTGAGCAGGTGCTGACGGGTGTACGCTCTGAAAAGCAGGAGGCCCGGGGCGTTACAGATAAGAGTGGCATACTGGAGTTCAAAGAACTTTATCTGGGCCAGTATGAGATTCGGGAACTGAAGACAGCGGAAGGCTATGTGCGCGATGAAAAGCCGATTCTCTTCACCCTTGCCTACCGGGACGGCTACACCAGTACGGTAGATGCGCGGCAGGGAAGCGTCCGCTGGCTCAATCCCCGTCAGAGGAGTGAAGTGACCGTGCATAAGACAGATGCCGCCGACGGTAAAGCCCTGGCGGGAGCAGAAATCGGCCTGTATACGGCAGAACCCGTCAATCGGGCGGATGGCACCTGTCTCCTCACGGCGGACACGCTTCTGGAAACAGGCGTTACAGACGCGGACGGCACCCTTGTTTTCGCAGCAGATCTGCCCTTTGGCTGCTATTATGTGAAGGAGATCACAGCTCCGGATGGGTATCTGCTTTCAGAGGAGAAGCAGCCGTTTACCCTTACTTACGCCGGGGAAAATACAGAACTGATAAAATTAAGCCTGACGATTCAGAATATGAGAAAACCGGAAGAACATGCAGGAGGTCCAGGCGCGCTGACCAGTGCCCAGGCTGCGCCGACCGGGGATGAGACGCCGGTGGAAATCTATCTGTTTCTGCTGCTTGTAAGCTTTCTGGCAGCGGGCAGAATCCTTATGGAAGTACGGGAGAGAAAACGCCAAATGAAAAACAGGGATTGACTTTTTATCTTTTGTTGTTATGATTTTAGTATCAAAGGATTCTAAAATCAGCACCTGGAATTCAGGCGCGATAAAGTAGGAGGACGTATGGATTTTATTACAATTGGAGAGATGGTAATTGATTTTCTTCCCGGCCAGGAAGAAGGAAGCTACATTCGTAACGCAGGCGGCGCGCCCGCAAATGTAGCAATCAGCGCGGCAAGAAACGGACTTCAGGCAGGCATGTACTGCAAGGTGGGCAATGACGATTTCGGAAAGTTTCTGCTGAAAACCCTGCGGGAGAATCATGTAACGCCTCTGGCGCCGGAGATGACAGATGAGGCTACTACGACCATGGCGTTTGTGTCTCTGAACGAGCACAATGACAGAAGCTTTACCTTTGCAAGAAAGCCCGGCGCGGATATGCTGCTGGACAAGAGCGAGATCCGGGACGAGGATCTGAAGGACTGCCGTATCGTACAGGCAGGCTCCTGCAGCCTTTCTGCAGGACCGGCGGTGGAGGCTACCGAGTATGCCATGGCCAGAGCAAAAGAGCTGGGCAAGCTGGTAGGCTTTGACATCAATTACCGGAATCTGATGTGGAAGGATGACAAGAAGGCCTGCACCGAGAAGGTGCTTTCCATTCTGAAATACGTGGATTTCCTGAAGCTCTCCGATGAGGAGATTGACATGGTAGGGGGACATGATAACCTGTTAAATGTGATGAAGGAGTATGACGTTGCAGTAGCGGTTCTGACCCTGGGCGGCGATGGCGCGGAGGTATTCTACGACGGAAAGTCTTATGTGGTTCCGGGCTTTCCGGTATCCCATGTGGCAGACACCACGGGAGCCGGAGACGCGTTCTGGGGAGGTTTCCTTTCCTGTGTGCTGAATCACGGGGTATCTTCTGTAGACCAGCTGAATGTGGAGCTTCTTAAGGAAGCGGTAAAATACGGCAATGTGAGCGGCTCCCTTTCCGTACAGGAGAAAGGAGCGATCTCATCTCTGCCTACCAGAGAGAAGGTTGAGAAGTTTCTCGCAGAGAACTGATAAATGCTATGGCTAGACTAGGGGTAAATAAAGATTATCTGAAAAAACGAAACCGAGGTCTGGTACTCCAACTGATCGCTACGGGAAAATGCACCTCCAGAATCGAACTGGCAAGAGAGGTGCATCTGACCAAAACGGCGATCTCCGCGATTGTCAATGAACTGATTGAGCAGGGATACTTAAGAGAAGCAGCAGTGACGACGAAGGCAAAGCTGGGAAGAACACCTGTAAAGCTGGAGATTAGTCCTGAAGCTCCGAAATACATAGGAATTCTGTTTGGACGCGGCTGCCTGGAGGCGGCGATCTGTGATTTGAACATGAATATCATTGCCTACGAACGGGTAGAACGGGAATGGTCGGGCGGACAGGAAATCATGGAGGTCGCCTACCGTCTGTTGGATCGCCTGCTGGAGCGGGAAGAAAAGATCATTGCCATCGGAGTAGCGACGCCGGGACCGGTAGATGTGAAGAAGGGCCGGATTATCAATCCGGGTTATTTTCACGGAATACAGAATCTGGATGTGGCAGAGCCTATACAGAAGCGCTATGGAATTCCGGTGTTCCTGGATCATGATGTCCAGAGCGCGGCACTGGTGGAACAGCTCTACGGAAACGGGCAGGGATATCAGGATGTGCTGGTACTGGGTATTGAAAAGGGCGTCGGAAGCGGTATCATGACCAATGGGCACAGATACCAGAGCAATTCCGGTTATCCTCCGGAGATGGGACACCTTTCCATCAACCATCATGGCCGGAAATGTGTCTGCGGCAATATCGGCTGCCTGGAGGCTTACATCGGTTCTGACAGAGTGCAGGAAAAGATAGAGGCCGCCTTTGGCAGGAAGATTCCGTATCGGGAATTCTGTCAGATGGAGGATCCGGAAGCAGAGCGGATTATGCAGGAGCTGATTAACGACTTGTCCTGCGCGATCATCAGCCTGCAGAATATCATGAACTTCGAGATTATTCTGTTGGGAATGGACAGCATCTACTGGCAGGAAAAGTATCTGAAGCGGCTGGAGGACATCATCAATGAACGGAAGTTTGCCAACAAAAAGGTACGGACACTGGTGAAAAAGGTAAAGTTCATGGAAAAAATGCCGGTCCTCGGCGCTGTATGCAATGCGGTAAGCAAGACCTTTGAAGGTGAAATGCTGGATTAAATGTTAAAATAAAATCAATGTACAAAGGAGAAGAATGCTGATGGGAGAATGAACCAGCAGACTTCTCCTTTTTTGTGTAATTTATACAAAAAAGAAAACAGCTTTTGTGTAAAACATAAAAATTGGAATTGCCGGATTGACAAATGATGAGAATGATGTATAATTTGTTCATATAAAGTTAGTAAGGGCAATGCACTAATATGCAAGATGTAGGAGAAAAGGGAAAATGAACGAGAAAATTTGGGCAAAATCCTGTCATATCTCTCCATCTATGATTACACTGGATATGTGTAACCTGGAACAGCAGTGCCGGATGGTAGAGGAAGCCGGACTGGAGATGATTCATGTAGATATTCTGGACGGACATTTCAGCCCGAGCATGCCGCTGGGTCTTGATACGGTAAAGCAGCTTCGAAAGAAAACCAATCTGGAGTTCGAAGCGCATGTAATGGTAACAGAGCCGCAGTTCTTTATCGATGAACTGATTGAGGCAGGCGCTTCTCAGATTGTATTTCACATAGAAACCTGTGACCACGTGGACGGTATGCTGAATTACATTCACAGCAAGGGTATCCGCGCTGGTGTGGCTCTGAAGCCGGCGACGCCGCTGTATGAGCTGGAGTACATCCTTGATAAATGCGACGCAGTGCTTCTGATGCTGATTAATCCGGGCTTTGCCCAGGTGAAAGGCGAGGCACAGACAGCTTACTCGGCAAAGAAGATTCATGATTTACATGAAATGATTACCGCCAGAGGGCTGGATACCAGAGTGATTCTGGACGGAAGAATTTCCCCGGAGAATATTTCTACCTACGGAATGTCCGGTGAAGCGGATATCTTCGTAGCGGGAAGCACCTGTATCAAGAAGGATGACCAGACCGGAAGCCTGAAGAGACTGAAGGCCATGGAAGATGAGATTAACAGCAAGAGGTCATAAAGATGGGATATTACAGTGATAATTATAATGAAACCGTAAAATCAGTCCTGGGTGAGCTGGACAAGGCTCTGGGAGCCGTAGAACCGGAAACGGTTGAAAAATTTGTACAGGCAGTTCTGGAAGCAGACCAGGTTTACTTTGTAGGAGTCGGAAGAGTACTTCTTTCCTTACAGGCTATCTGCAAGAGACTGGCGCATCTGGGAATCAAAACCCACTATGTGGGAGAGATCACCGAGCCGGCTATCACCGATAAGGATCTTCTGATTGTAGGATCCGGAAGCGGCGGCTCCCTGTTCCCGTTGGGAATTGCGAAGAAGGCACATGGAATCGGCGCCAAAATCGTACACATCGGTTCCAACCCCAACAGCGAGATGAAGGACCTGTGCGAGTTCATGGTTCGTATTCCGGTGAGAACCAAGAATTATCTGGAGGACGAGATTGATTCCGTACAGCCCATGACATCCCTGTTTGAGCAGAGCCTTCTGCTTTTCGGAGATGTGGTTGCGAAGATGATTATCGACGAGCGTAAGATTGATATGAAGAGCCTCTGGAGATATCACGCAAATCTTGAGTAAGCGGTTGAGAGGATGACAGCAATGGATAAGAAGCTGATGAAATATTGCGGAAGCCTGCAGCAGATGGTATACGCCCGTCCGATTGTTTATAAAGAGGGACGCGCGGAGCACATGAACGCCATTGAAGCAAAATGCGGCGACATTTTCTTCCATTCCGCAGCGGATAAGGCGCTGGATATTACGGATTTTTCCTATAAGGGCATGAACATGACATTCCTTGCGAAGCCCGGGCTGGAAGGAAGAAATCAGTATGACACCAACGGAGAGGAAGCGCTTCGAAGCATCATGGGTGGGTTGTTCTTCACCTGTGGCCTGGAAAACATCTGCGCTCCCTGCACCGTAGACGGAAAGGATTATCCCATGCACGGCCGTATGCGTACCACACCGGCCGAGCATGTATGCACAGATGTGATTACCGAGGGCGAGACCTGCAAGCTGGTGATTTCCGGCGAGATGCGGGAGGCAGAGCTGTTCGGTGAGAATATGGTCCTTCGCAGAAGGATAGAAAGCGTTCTGGGAGAAAACAGTATTACGGTAACGGACGAGATTGAAAATCAGGCGTTCCGTCCGGAGCCGCTGATGCTCCTGTATCATTGCAATGTGGGATATCCGTTCCTGAATGAAAACTGCGAGCTTTACGTACCTTCCAAAAAGGTGGTCGGAAGAGAAGAATTTTCTGAGAAGCACGTAGAACGATGGAACAAGCTGGAGACGCCCATTGACAATGAGTGCGAGTACGTGTTCATCCATGATATGCAGTCCGACGACAAGCTGGACACTATGGTACTGGTAGCCAACCATGAGCTGGACATCGGCCTGACCATTGAGTTCAACCAGAAGAATCTTCCATATTTTATGGAATGGAAATCCATGGCATCCGGAGATTATGTCCTGGGTCTGGAGCCGTCCAATTCCAGCGTATATGGAAAGCTTCATCATATTGAAAATAATACCGTACATTATCTGGAACCCTTTGAGAAGGAGACCAACGTTCTTAAGTTCTCCGTCATCGAGGGAAAAGATAAGATAGATGCAGCAATAGAAAAAATCAATGCGATAAAAGCATAGAAGGAGTCAGAGTTATGAAGAGATCAGAAATTAATGCAGTTATCAAAAAATTTGAGGCATTACTGGCAGAGTACAAATTCGCGCTTCCGCCGTACTTAAGCTTCACTCCGGAGGAGTGGGCAGAGAAGGGTCATGAGTATGATGAGATTCGTGACAATGCTCTGGGCTGGGACGTAACAGACTACGGTGAGGGTCATTTCGATACCCTGGGTCTGGCGCTGATTACCATCCGTAACGGTAATGTACATAACCCGAAATATAAAAAGCCCTACGCAGAGAAAATTATGATGTGTGATTCCGGTCAGGTTTCTCCGATGCATTTCCACTGGAATAAGATGGAAGACATCATCAACCGCGGCGGAAACGACATTATCTTTACATTCTATAACGCAGATCCGGAGACAGGAGATTTCCTGGATACTGACGTTATGATTTGCCAGGACGGCAGACAGTACACCATGCCGGCAGGAAGCAAGGTAACCCTTCACCCGGGCGAAAGCATGACACTGTATCCGTACCTGTATCATGAGTTCATCATTCCGGAAGGCGGCCCGTCCCTGATTGGAGAGGTTTCCGCAACCAATGATGACAACACAGACAACCGCTTCAAGAATCCGCTGGGAAGATATCCGTCCATCGAGGAGGATGAAGCACCGTACAGACTGCTCTGTACAGAGTATCCGGCAGCAAAATAAGAGAGACCGGAATAAAAGGGAGAAAGTGTATACTTCCGGAGTGGGAAGTATTTAAATACACTCTAAAAAATCTTTTCAAAATTAGGAGGATGAAAAAGATGAAGAAAAAAGTTTTAGCAGCTCTGATGGCAACAATGATGGTTGCATCTCTGGCAGCATGCGGCTCCAAGCCGGCTGAAAGCACAGACGCAGCAGCAGACACAAAGACAGAGGAGACCGCAGAGACTCCGGCAACTGACGCTGACGCTGACGCTGACGCAGCAGGCGAAACAAAGGATCTGGCAGACCTGAAGCTGGCATTCATCGTTGGTACAGAGAACGACGCTTTCTATCAGAGCGTTGAGGAAGGTATCAAGTCTCAGTGTGAGAAGCTCGGTATCCCGGCTCCGACACTTGGCGACCAGGAGCTTGACGGAAACAAGTGCTCCGACCTGATCAACAACTACGTAGGCGCAGGCTATGATGCAGTTGCACTTTCCGCAAACGACCCCGCAGGAACCATGCCGGCTATCCAGGCAGCTAACAAAGAGGGCGTTAAGATCTTCACATTTGACTGTACACTGGATGACCAGTATCTGGATCAGTACCTTGCATTCGTAGGCTCCAACAACAAGGCTGGCGGTGTTACTGCTGGTGAGTACGTTGCTGAGCATGCTCCGGAAGGATCCATCGTTGGATGTATCACATACGCTTCCGCACAGTCCACTCAGGACCGTCAGGCTGGTTTCGAGGAGACCATCCAGGCTGCTATCGACGGCGGCAAGGATCTGACTCTGATCGAGTCTCAGGATGCTGATAACGACCAGGCAAAGGCTGCTGATATCATGCAGAACCTGATCACAAAGTATGGCGATGACCTTTCCTACATCTTCGTAGTAGGTGACCCGACCGGTTACGGCGCACTGTCCTCTATCCAGGCAGCAGGCGCAAGCACAAAGATCGTTGGTTTCGATGCAGGTGAGACAGCTTGCCAGTACATCGCTGACCCGGTTGTTGGTAAGATTTGGGAAGCAGAAGTTGCACAGGATCCGGTTGGTATCGGCGCTGGTATCGTAGATAAGATCGCTGAGTACTTCACAACTGGCGCAATCGCAGGAGATCAGAAGGACCTGATCGAGTGTAAGCTTGTAACTGCTGAGAACGTTGCAGATTACCTGAAGTAATTTCTATAGGAAATCAGACTAAGTAAGTATTGGTCTAAAGTGCCCAGGCCATTGGTTCTGGGCACTTTTTAATAAAGAGGGAAATGGAGGACAGATATGGAACCGCTCTTACAGGTAAAAAATATTGCCAAAGAATTTCCGGGCGTAAAAGCGTTGGAGGATATCAGCATTGATTTTTATCCGGGTGAATGCCATGCTCTGGTCGGTGAAAACGGCGCCGGAAAATCTACACTGATTAAAATTATTGCTTCAATTTATAAGCCCACAAGGGGCGAAGTCATTCTGGACGGAAAAGTATGTAACTTTAAAACTCCGAAGGATGCTTTGGATGCAGGTATCGCAGTTATTGAGCAGGAGACAGCAATTGCTCCCCATCTGACCGTAGCTGAGAACATGTATCTGGGATGTGAGCCGAAACAGAAAAACGGTTTACTGGATCGTAAAAAAATGGAGGCCGATGCGCAGGCCGTTCTGGACGAAATGGGTCTGGAAGTAGATGCGCATACCCTTTGTTCCAAACTGACCGCTGCACAGCTGCAGATGGTTGAGATTGCAAAGGTTATTTCCAAACACGCAAAGGTAGTAGTCCTTGATGAGCCGACTTCCTCACTTTCTGAGAAAGAGATTGATTCTCTTTTTGAGCAGGTCCGGAAGATGAAAGCTGCCAACACCACAATGATTTATGTAACACACCGTATGGCAGAGCTTCCTATCATCTGCGAGAAGTGTTCTATCTTCCGCGATGGTCTGAAGGTGGCAGAATATAAAGTAAATGAGGTAAGCGAGCAGACCATCGTCAACAGCATGGTTGGCCGTGAGCTGGGCGCTTATGTGAAACCGGAACATACCGCGAAGGAAGAGATGCTTCGCGTTGAAAACCTT
This sequence comes from Laedolimicola intestinihominis, assembly GCF_040096155.1. NCBI lineage: Bacteria > Bacillati > Bacillota > Clostridia > Lachnospirales > Lachnospiraceae > Laedolimicola > Laedolimicola intestinihominis. Next base: position 149,529 of record NZ_JBBMFE010000006.1, read on the forward strand.
ACTCAGAAGGGTGTATTTGAAAATGTAAGCTTCCATGCCAATGCCGGCGAGATTGTAGCGTTCTCCGGTCTGGTTGGAGCAGGACGTACCGAGGTTATGGAGGCGATCTTCGGAGCTACCAAGATTACTTCCGGTAAGGTATTCCTGTATGGAGAAGAAGTACATATTAAGAACCCGGCGGATGCAATTCGGCGAAAAGTCGGACTTGCTACTGAGGACCGTCGTCGTACCGGACTTCTTCTGAAAAAATCAATTGAAGAAAATATTGCGCTGCCGAACCTGCCGTTCCACGCAAAGAATGGTTTTGTCAATGTTCCCTGGGAGGTATCCACCAGTGAGGAGTACATGGACAAGCTGAAGATTAAAGCGCCGAACATCAAGGCACTGTGCGGAAATCTGTCAGGTGGTAATCAGCAGAAGGTTATCCTTTCTAAATGGCTGGCAGCCGGTGTAAAGCTTCTGATTCTGGACGAGCCTACCAAGGGTATCGACGTAAATGCGAGAGCAGAGTTTTATGCATTGATGAACCAGTTTGTTGAAAACGGCGGATGTATTATCATGATTTCCTCTGATATGCCGGAGGTTATCAAGGTTGCTGACCGTGCTTACGTTATGTCAGAGGGACATCTGACAGGTGAGCTGAACCGTGAGGAGATTACAGAGCTGAATCTGATTTCTCTTGCAAATCCGGTTACCGATGGTTCAGACAAGCAGTAATACCGAAAAAAATTGGAAGGCTTATAGATATTCAAAGCTTATAGATAAGAGAGGAAAATAAAATGAAAGAAAAAAATATTAAACAGTTTATTACTGATAATATTGTAATTGTCGTACTGGTTCTTCTGGTTATCGGTTTTTCCATCGGTAACACGACCTTCCTGAAGACAGCAAACGTAATCAACCTGTTCGGACAGATGTGTCTGAACGCAATTCTGGCAACTGGTCTGACCTATGTAATCATCCTGGGCGGTATCGATATCAGCGTTGGTTCCTCCATGGCGATTACCGGTATCCTGGCAGCACAGGTTGTACTGGCACTGAACATTCAGTCTACACCGCTGATTATGGCAGTCCAGATTCTGGTTGGTCTGGCAGGCGGAGCCCTGATTGGTCTCTTTATTGGCTGGCTGGTAGCGTATAGAGGACTGGTTCCCATGATTTGTACCCTGGCTCTGATGCAGGCATTCCGTGGACTGGCTTACATCATTTCCGGCGGCGGTCCGGTTTATGGTCTGCCCAATGGCTTCTCTGTACTGGGCGCAGGACGTCTGATTGAGACAGAGAGCTTTAAGACAGGTATTATTCCGGTTATCGTTCTGTTTACCATTATAGTTGTTTTAATTTTCCACATTATTCTGACCAAGACTGTATTCGGACGTCACGTATTCGCAGTTGGTTCCAATGCCTCTGTAGCGCATATGTGTGGTATCAATACAAAGATGGTAACACTGAAGTGCCATATGATCTGTGGTATTACAGCAGGTCTGGCAGGTATCGTAGCAGCTTCCAAGGTAAACAATGGACATCCGGCAACCGGTGACGGATATGAGATGTTCGCTATCGCGGCAACCGTTCTGGGCGGAACTTCCCTGGCCGGCGGTTCCGGATCCGTAGCAAGAGCTATGTTTGGATGCGCTATTATTGCAGTTATCAACAATGGTATGACTCTGATGGAGATTTCCGCATACTGGCAGAAGGTCGTAATCGGAGCAATCATTATCCTGGCAGTTATGCTTGATATGGCACAGAAGGGCAAAGAAGAGTAAGTATGAAGTACTATTTGATTATTGATATCGGCGGAACGAAAACGACCTCTGTAGTGTTCAATGATCAGGGGGAGCCGATTACTGAATTTAAGGTAAAAAAGTCCAGAACCTATGAGGGTGAGGATGCTGTATTCCAGAATACCATTGAGCTTGCTTATGAGGTTCTGGAGGAAGCCGGAAAAACAAAAGAGGATCTGGCGGGTGTTGGCGTTGCGGCGCCCGGTCCGCTGGATTACCGTACCGGTCTGATTATTGATGTACCGATGATGGGCTGGAAGAATTTTCCACTCGGAGATCGACTGAGAGAAGAGTTCGGCGTTCCGGTTTATGTGGAAAATGATGGAAATCTGGGCGCACTGGCAGAGGCAAATGTAGGTGTGGCTAAGGGTGAGCAGGTAGTTCTTTATCAGACCATCAGCACCGGCTGCGGCGGCGGTATTGCCATCGGAGGAGAGATTTATCACGGACGCTCCGGATTTGCCGGAGAGTTCGGACACATGACGATTAATTTCGCAGGTCCCCGATGCGGCTGCGGCGGAAGCGGATGCTTTGAGCTGTATGCCTCCGGAACTGCAGTAAATCAGCGCATGAAACGGGATATTCGTTCCGGAATCAAGTCCGCTGCTTTTGAAAGCATTGACTATGATCCGGAAAAGGTAAATGGAAAAATCCTGAGTGACGCAGCGGCGGAGGGGGATGCTTATGCCATTGACATGCTGCGGCAGGAGGGATACTATATTGGTGTGGGATTGTCCAACCTGATTAACCTGCTTGATCCGGATGTGATTGTTCTGGCAGGCGGAATGGCAAAGGCAGATAAGTATTTCCGTTACAGCATGATGAACGAGATACGCAGACATGCCTGCTTCCCCTTTGACGAGGACAGAATCCGTGTTTCCGAGCTGAATGACAAGGTTGTAGCTTACGGTGCGTATGTCATGGTGAAAAAAGCCATTGACGGAAGCCTGTAAGGTCAAATTTAAGAAAAGAGGAGAAATATTATGCCGTTACTTACAATGAAACAGATTATGGCTGACTCTGTAAAGCTTGCTACTACAGATGTTGACCCGAAGGAAAGATATGCAGTAGGAGCATTTAATTTCAGCACCATTCCGGAGATGGTTGGCATCGTAGAGGGTGCCCGTGAAAAGAATGCGCCGGTTATCCTGATGGCTTCTCTGGGCGCAATCAAATACATCGGTTCCCTGGAGCTGATTGCAGAGACTGCAAAGGGTATCGCAAAGACTTATCCGGAGGTTCCCTTCTGTCTGCATCTGGATCATGCGACAGATATGGAGCAGATTAAGCAGGCTGTTGTGGCAGGCTTCACCAATGTTATGATTGACGCTTCCAAGGAAGACTTTGAGACCAACATTGCAAGATCCAAGGAAATCGCGGATTTCGCCCATAATCACAGTCCGTATGGTATCAACGGCTGTTCCGTAGAGGCAGAGCTGGGAATGCTGGCAGGTCACGAGGACAATATCCACGTAGAGGAATCCGGAAAAGCATATACCGATCCGTCTCTGGTAAAGGAATTTGTAGAGAGAACCGGTATTGACGCTCTGGCAGTTGCTATCGGTACCGCGCATGGCTTCTATAAGGCTGCTCCGGAAATCAAATTTGACCTTCTGGAGGAGATCCGCAAGCAGACAGATGTTGCGCTGGTGCTTCACGGCGGTACCGGTGTACCGGAGGATGATTTCCGCAAGTGTGTTGCTATGGGTATGAGCAAGATTAATGTGGGAACAGGACTGAAGAAGGTATATACCGACGCAGTCAGAGAGGCAATCAAGACACTTCCGGAGACGGAGTATGACCCGCGTAAGATTGCAGGACCGGGACGTAAGGCAATTGCAGCCGAAATCGCAAGCAAGAGTGATTTCTTCAACTGCAGCGGAAAGGCTCCGGCTGTACTGAAGAGCATTTACGGCTAAATCAGAATGTAAAACAAGAAAAAAGGGCAGGTATTTTGAAAAAAGTATCTGCCCTATGAGTTTAAGGAGGGTTTTATTATGCTTACAAATTATGTAGAAGGTTATCAGCACATCGGAATTCCTACAGATGATATCAAAAAGACAGAGGAATTCTATCTGGGTCTTGGCTTCAAGCTGAAATGGGAGACCACCTACGGAGGACATCCGGTAAAATTCTTTGAGCACGGCAACATTATTATTGAGACCTATGAGAAGGATGGAGGCGCAACCAACGCCACCGGCGCTATCGACCACGTAGCTCTGAACTGTACCGATATCGTAACCTGTGTAAAGGAGATCAGAGAAGCAGGTTATTATATCAATGAAGGACCGGCATTTCTGCCTTACTGGGAGCATGGCGTAGAGTATATCACCATTCTCGGACCGAACCATGAGGTAGTAGAATTTATTCAGAAATTTGCGTCCGAAGAGGAAAAGGAAAAGGCGGTGAAGGCACTTGGCTGAAATTTGGACAATGGGCGAGACCCTGGTTGAGATTATGAGAACAGAGGTTGACAAGCCTCTGAATGAAACAGCACTGTTTTCCGGACCCTATCCGTCCGGCTCCTCCGCAATTATGATTTCTACGGTTGCGCGGATGGGACACAGCTGCGGAATTATTTCCGGTGTGGGAAAGGACGGCTTTGGAGAGTGTATGCTGAATCGTCTGAAGAAGGACGGTGTCGATGTGTCGAAGGTTCTGGTAGATCCGGATGGCTCTACAGCCTGCGCCTTTGTAGCCTACGACAATAAGGGCGACAGAAGATATCTGTTCCATTGGGATGATACTCCGGCAACCAAGGCAGTGATGCCCGATGTGACAGAGCCGTCCCTGAAGGAAGCAAAGTATCTTCATATCATGGGCTGTGCGTTGACGGCTCGTCTGAGCTATGGCTGGGAGATTGTAAAGACTGCCAGAGCCATGAAGGCTCAGGGAACTAAGATCAGCTTTGATCCCAATGTACGTGTGGAGCATCTGACCAATCCGAAGAAGAGTAAGGAATCCTTTGAGATTATCAATGCGGTTTTGGAGATCACCAATCTCTTTGCGCCGGGTCTGGATGAGCTGAAGCTTCTTACCGGTCTGGATGATGTGGACGCGGCAGTGAAGAAATGCTTTGAGAACCCGAACCTGGAGATTCTGATGCTGAAGAACGGAGATAAGGGCTCTAAGATCTATACCCGTGACGGTCTGGTGGTAGAGCAGGGACTTTATAAGGTAAACTGTGTAGATCCCACCGGCGCCGGCGACACTTCGATCGGAGCATTTCTGTGCGCTTTGCTGGAGGGTAAGGAGCTGAAGGAATGCGCAGAGATTGCGGCGGCAGCCGGGGCATTAAACGTGGCGGCATTCGGTCCCATGGAGGGAAAGATCAGCCCGGAGAATGTACAGGCCATGAGAGACGGCACCTTCAAATTTTAGAGGAACTGCTATGAAAAGAGTGTTTCCGAATCAACGGACGCTGCTTATTTTTACGGGCGGACCGGGTACCGGTAAGAGTGGTACGGCTCGCCGTTTTCTGGAATATCTGGGAAATGACGATATCGTAAAAATCAGCTATGATGAGATAAAAGAGAAAAATTGGGATATCTTTGGTTTCGACAATGAGAAGCAGAAGGACAGGTTAAACTGGTGGTGTCTGGAGGAGTTCTATCTGACGATTCAGAAACGGATGTGGGAGAATAAAACCATTCTTATTGAGTATCCCTTTTATCAGCGCCATAAACCGAAGCTGGAGGAGCTGATTCAGGAATCCGGTTATGACGCGGTGACCGTGTATCTGTATACCGATCCGGAGACGGTCTATCGGCGGGGGGCAAAGCGGGATGAGGAGGGTGACAGACATCCGGGACATCTGCTGACCAGCTACCATAAGGAAACCTACCGGCCGGAGATGCTGCATTCCATATCCCGGGTTGCGCCAACCTTTGAAGAATTTACGGCGTCGATCAGCCATAAGGAATATAATATAAACCTGGGGCTGGATATACCGGTGGACGTGACGGATTTCAGTACCGTCAGCTATGAGGATATCTATCAGAAAATTCTGGCATATGAGAGTAAAGCCTGAGATGTAAAAGAAGGAGCGTGTCATCGTTTGATGACGCGCTCCTTCTTGCTCTATAGGAAATGCTGTGCTGCATTAAAACGTGAAAGTTGTGATTTCTATAGAGCAAAAAGCCCCTCCGGGGGATTGCACTGCGGCGGAATGGAATGCTGTCGCTAAAGCGACCCGCCGCAGGCGGAGAATCCTGCAGAGCAGGATTCTATTTTATGCCGGAAATCAAGTTTACAGCAGGTTAATACCGCATTTCGAGCATTTCTCCCGCACCTCATCCGGCCAGATGGATACCTGAACCTCGCCGATGTGAGCCTTGCGGAGATAGAACATGCAGATGCGGGACTGGCCGATACCGCCGCCGACGGTGTAGGGCAGTTTTTTCTCCAGAATGGCCTTCTGGAAGGGCAGCTTCGCTCGGTCCTCACAGCCGGAAAGCTTCAGCTGGCGTGCCAGGGAATCCTCGTCCACACGGATACCCATGGAGGACAGCTCCAGCGCGTGGCCCAGAACCGGGTACCACACGATGATATCGCCGTTCAAGTGCCAGTCGTCATAGTCCGGCGCCCGTCCATCGTGGGGTTCGCCATTTGCCAGCTTGTCTCCGATCTCCATGAGGAAGACAGCGCCCTTTTCCCGGGCAATGATATCCTCGCGCTCCTTGGGCGTCTTATCCGGGTAGAGATCCGCCAGCTCCTGGGTGGTGATGAAGAAGATTTCCTTCGGAAGAATCTCTTCGATGTAATCATAGCGGATAGCCATGTATTTCTCGGTTTTTTTCAGGGCCTTATAAACCTTGCGGACCGTCTCCTTCAGATATTCCACGTTGCGGTCCTCTTTCAGGATGATTTTCTCCCAATCCCACTGATCCACATAGATAGAATGAATGTTGTCGGTGTCCTCATCCCGGCGGATGGCGCTCATGTCGGTGTAGAGGCCTTCGCCGATGTGGAAGCCGTACTGCTTCAGGGCGTTGCGCTTCCATTTGGCAAGAGAGTGTACGATCTCAGCCGGACGCTCATTCTGCTCCCGGATGCCGAAGGTGACGGGGCGCTCCACGCCGTTCAGGTTGTCGTTCAGGCCGGATTCCGGGGTAACGAAAAGCGGCGCGGACACGCGCAGCAGGTAAAGCTGCTCTGCCAGGGACTGTTGGAAAAAGTCTTTGACTGTCTTGATGGCTACCTGGGTGTCATAGAGCCCCAGCGCCGGGGTATAATCCGTCGGTATGTACAGATGTTCCATAATCAGTTGCTCCTCATTCTTAAGATTTTAATGCGTTAATACGAAAAATATTTCGGCAAACAGAACCTGGCACATAAAAATTTAAAAATCACAAAGAAGTCTGAAAAAAACTCTTGCAATTGAAAAAAGATTGTGCTATATTTCTCGCATAAAAAAGTTTGTAACTGCTACAAACGATTATACTATAACGAAATGCAAAGAACAAGACTCGGATTTTCAGAGGCCGACAGGAATATGGCGTCACCGACTGAGAGCGTTATTTGGATTAGGAAATCATGATGTTACTTTTCACAGTCACTATCCCGTGTGGTAGTGTGAACGAAGTGAACAGTACCATCTCGGGAACACTTGGGAGCAGATCGGTCGAACCTGAATTTGCATAGCAGATTCGGACGTAGGCCGGTACGGAGCTGTCCACGTTACGGGCATAAAAGAGGAAATGTGAGCCTGACGAAAGAGCGGACGCATTTCAATGCGGGTGGTACCGCGGGATTTCTGTTGAATATGAAACCCCGTCCCGGAATAGGAATATTCCGGGACGGGGTTCTTTTTGCATAGCAGGAATTTCCTGCTATGCAAAAGCCCTCCAGGGGATCGCACTGCGGCGGAGTAGAAGGATGTCGCTTAGGCGACCCGCCGCAGGCGGAGAATCCTGCAGAGCAGGATTCTATTTGATACCTGCCCGGAAGAGCTTTAAGCCTGAAAAGGCAAATATTCGAAAGGTAGGTAAAAATGATGGAATTCATGACAGGAGTGAAAGAAAAGGAAACCGTAGATCTGGCGGCAGTGACCGCAGAGGGTATGGAAGGAAAGACGGTGAAAATTGAGGGAACCGTCCATACCATTCGCAACATGGGCGAGGTAGCCTTCCTTATCTTAAGGCGGCGTGACGGTCTTTTACAGTGTGTATTTGAGGAAGGCGTGACAGCCTTTGACCTGAAGACATTGAAAGAGGCGTCCAGTATCGTGGCAGAGGGAACGATTTACAAAGAGGAGCGCGCCCCTCACGGCGTGGAGCTTCGACTGACCGGCATCACCGTATTGTCTGAGCCGGCTGCGCCCATGCCGCTGCCTATTGCTAAATGGAAGCTTAACACTTCCCTGGACGCCAAGCTGAACCGCAGATCTATTTCCCTTCGGAACGTAAGAGAGCGTGCAAAGTTCCGGATTCAGGAGGGCGTGGTAAGAGCCTTCCGGGATTTCCTTTACAGCCAGGGCTTCACAGAAATTCACACCCCGAAGCTCGGAGCCAAGGGCGCTGAGGGCGGTTCCAACCTGTTCCGTCTGGATTATTTCCACCGCCCGGCTGTGCTGGCACAGAGCCCCCAGTTCTATAAGCAGATGATGGTAGGCGTGTTTGACCGTGTCTTCGAGACTGGCCCGGTATTCCGTGCGGAGAAGCACAATACCAAGCGCCACTTGAATGAGTATACCAGTCTGGATTTCGAGATGGGTTATATCGACGGTTTCGAGGACATTATGGCCATGGAGACCGGATTTATTCAGTACATGCTGGCCCTTCTGGAAAAGGATTATGCGTCGGAGCTTCAGATTCTCGGTATTACTTTACCGAAGGCTGACAGGATTCCGGCAGTCCGTTTCGATGAGGCAAAGCGCCTGGCTTCAGAGAAATACGGACACAAGATTCGCAACCCTTACGACCTGGAGCCGGAGGAGGAAGTGCTGATCGGACGTTATTTCAAAGAGGAGTACGGTTCTGACTTTGTATTTGTCACCCATTATCCGTCCAAGAAGCGTCCGTTCTACGCCATGGATGACCCGGCGGATCCGAAGTTCACCTTAAGTTTTGATCTGCTGTTCGATGGTCTGGAGATTACCACAGGCGGTCAGCGTATCCATGATTATCAGATGCTGCTTGACAAGATCGCGGCCAGAGGCATGACCGAGGAGGGCATGGAGCAGTATCTGGATACCTTCAAATACGGAATGCCGCCCCATGGAGGCCTGGGCATCGGTCTGGAGCGACTGACTATGAAGCTGGTGGGCGAGGACAACGTGCGGGAGACCACGCTGTTCCCGAGAGATTTAAGCAGACTAGAGCCTTAGCGTTAGCAATGAGCAGTGCAGCCTGCCATAAAAAACAGCGCGCCTGCTTGCAGGAAGCAATGATTTTTTATGGTAGGCTATAGGGCGAAGCCCGTAAAGCGAGGTTTTGCGAAGCAAAATCGAGCGTGCACTGCGAAGCAAAATTGCGCGTGCACTGCGGAGTAAAGGAGAAAAATATGGCAAACATTATTTCCGATGAAACCATTGAATATGTAGGCATTCTGGCGAAGCTGGAGCTCTCCGACGAGGAGAAAGAGGCGGCCAAGAAGGACATGGGCCGGATGCTGGATTATATCGATAAACTGAACGAGCTGGACACTGCAGGCGTGGAGCCCATGTCCCACGTATTTCCCGTGAGCAATGTGTTCCGGGAGGACGAGGTGGAAAATGGGGATGACCACAAGGAGATGCTGGCGAACGCGCCCAAGGTCAAGGACGGTATGTATATGGTACCGAAGACCGTAGAGTAGGAGGTGAGAGAGAATGGAATTTCGTGAAATGACAGCAGCGGAAATTGGACAGAAGATCAAGACCGGAGAAATGACAGCCGTGGACGCTGTAAAAGCAGCCCTGGCTGAGATAAAAAAACAGGATGAGGTTTTGAATAGCTTTGTCACCGTGGACGAAGAAGGAGCTCTGAAAAGAGCAAAAGAGGTGCAGAAGCACATCGACAACGGTGAACTGACCGGTCCGCTGGCAGGCGTTCCCATTGCCGTCAAGGACAACATGTGCACAAAGGGTCTTAAGACCACCTGCTCTTCCAAAATCCTGTATAACTTTGAGCCGACCTATTCTGCAGAGGCAGTTTTGAATCTGGAAAAAGCTGGAATGATTGTGATCGGCAAGACCAACATGGACGAGTTCGCCATGGGAAGCACCACCGAGACCTCTGCCTTTGGCGTTACCCGCAATCCCTGGAACACGGAGCATGTGCCGGGCGGTTCCTCAGGCGGATCCTGCGCGGCTGTGGCTTCCGGCGAAGCACCCTGCGCTCTGGGCTCCGATACCGGCGGATCCATCCGTCAGCCCAGCTCCTTCTGTGGTGTGACCGGCATCAAGCCCACCTACGGAACGGTATCCCGTTACGGTCTGATTGCCTATGGTTCTTCGCTGGACCAGATCGGACCGGTGGCAAAGGATGTGACGGACTGCGCGCTGCTTCTGGAGGCTATCGCTTCCTATGATAAGAAGGACAGCACTTCCGTGAAGCGGGAGTCCTATGACTTCACTTCCGCCTTAAAGGATGATGTGAAGGGCCTGCGCATTGGTATCCCGCGGGACTACTTTGGCGAAGGCCTGGATCCGGAGGTGGCGGCTGCAGTGAAGGTGGCAGCGAAGGTTCTGGAGGAGAAGGGCGCTGTCGTGGAAGAATTCGACTTAAGCCTGGTGGACTACGCCATCCCCGCTTACTATGTCATCGCTTCCGCCGAGGCCAGTTCCAACCTGGCCCGTTTTGACGGCGTGAAATACGGTTACCGCACCGAGGAGTACGAAGGTCTCCACAACATGTACAAGAAGACCCGTTCCGAGGGCTTCGGTCCCGAGGTCAAGCGCCGGATTATGTTGGGCTCCTTCGTCTTAAGCTCCGGTTACTATGATGCTTATTATCTGAAGGCCCTGCGCACCAAGGCTCTGATTCGTCAGACCTTTGACCGTGCCTTTGAAAAATATGACGTGATTCTGGGACCGGCGGCGCCGACCACTGCGCCGAAGCTGGGCGAGTCCCTGTCCGATCCGTTGCAGATGTATCTGGGCGATGTATATACCATTTCCGCGAATCTGGCCGGGCTTCCCGGTATTTGTCTGCCCTGCGGCATGGATTCCAAGGGACTGCCCATCGGTCTGCAGCTTCTGGGCGACTGCTTCAAAGAGGAGCATATCATCCGGGCAGCTTACGCATATGAGTGCAGCCGGGGCCAGACGGCCCTTGCAGGCAAGAGAGATTAGGAAGGAGTGGAGAAAATGAGTAAACAGTATGAGACCGTCATCGGTCTGGAGGTCCATGTAGAGCTGGCCACTAAAACCAAGATTTTCTGCTCCTGCAGCACCGCATTTGGAGGAGCGCCCAACACCCACACCTGCCCGGTGTGTACCGGTATGCCCGGTTCCCTGCCGGTGCTGAACAAGAAGGTGGTAGAGTACGCCATGGCTGTAGGTCTGGCCACCAACTGTACCATTACCCGTCACAGTAAATTTGACCGGAAGAACTATTTCTATCCTGATAACCCCCAGAACTACCAGATTTCTCAGCTGTATGCGCCTATTTGCAGAAATGGTTATGTGGAAATCGAGACGGAGACCGGTGTGAAGAAAATCGGCATCCATGAGATTCACATGGAGGAGGACGCCGGAAAGCTGATTCACGATGAATGGGAAGACTGTTCGTTAGTGGATTATAACCGAAGCGGCGTGCCGCTGATCGAGATCGTGTCCGAACCGGATATGCGAAGCGCGGAAGAAGTCATTGCTTATCTGGATAAGCTGCGTCTGATCATTCAGTATCTGGGTGCGTCTGACTGCAAGCTCCAGGAGGGCTCCATGCGTGCGGATGTGAACCTGTCCGTCCGTGAGGTGGGCACGGAGAAATTCGGTACCCGTACTGAAATGAAGAACCTGAACTCCTTCAAGGCCATTGGCCGCGCCATCGAGGGCGAGCGCCAGCGTCAGATTGAACTGCTGGAGGAGGGCAAACAGGTCATCCAGGAGACACGCCGCTGGGATGATAATAAAGAGAGCTCCCACGCCATGCGTTCCAAGGAGGACGCCCAGGATTACCGTTATTTCCCGGAGCCTGACCTGGTGCCCATCGATATCAGCGAGGAGTGGCTTCAGGAAATTAAGGCCCGTCAGCCGGAGCTGCGGACTGAGAAGCTGAAGCGCTACAAGGAGGAGTTTGAGATTCCCGATTATGACGCGCGGATTCTGACAGGTTCCAAGCAGATGGCGGATATGTTCGAGGCGGCAACAGCCATCTGTAAGAAGCCGAAGAAGGTATCCAACTGGCTGATGGTGGAGACTATGCGTCTCTTAAAAGAGGCCGGACAGGAGCCCGAGGATATGAAGTTTTCCCCGGAGCATCTGGCGAAGCTTATCGAGCTTGCGGACGCAGGAACCATCAACAGCAGTGTAGCCAAAGAGGTCTTTGAGCATATCTTCCGTGAGGATGTGGATCCGGAGAAGTATGTGGAGGAGAAGGGCCTGAAGACAGTCAACGACGAGGGCGCCCTGCGTGAAACCATCGAACGCATCGTGGCGGCCAATCCCCAGTCCGTAGCCGATTACAAGGGCGGCAAGGAGAAGGCTCTGGGCTTCCTGGTGGGTCAGACCATGAAAGAGATGAAAGGAAAGGCAAACCCGGGTAAAGTCAATGAGATTCTGAAGGAATTATTGAAATAATGTAACTGCTCAATACCTGGCCAGTTACACGGAATTGACCAGTTGCGAAATAATTGCGAAAATTCAAATGAAGTTCTGCAAAGAAAAAAGGGGAGCTGCTTCGTGAAATATCACAGAAGCGGCGTCCCCTTTTTTCTAATCTGCTTTTAATTACGATGCTTTCTTTCTAGTCAGAATCCACGGTGTCTGTATAATAGAAAAAGGCACATGATTTACGGCTGATTATAATTTGGTTACGTTGGTAGCCTGCGGTCCCTTTGCTCCGTCAACAACGTCAAACTCTACAGCCTGACCCTCTTCCAGAGACTTGAATCCATCAGATTTAATGCCGGAGAAGTGTACGAAAATATCGTTTCCCTGCTCGTCAGAGATGAATCCGTAACCCTTCTGGTTGTTGAACCACTTAACTGTACCTTTGTTCATTGTGATACCTCCAAAATAATTAAAAAAGGTTTATTACCGCGTTAATGCGGCTGGGTTTAGAGTATCACAAACGGCAATCGGTGTCAATCAAAAACGGGGAGAAAGATTGACTTTTTTCGGGCATTTGAGTACACTTGACAGAGTAGAAATCCTACAGGGCAAATCAGAAAACGGAGGCGGATTTTTGATGTTTGGAGAGTGTCATGCCCATGTGATCATGGATGGAAAAAATTATAAGGCGGCGGTGGCGATACATAAGGAGAAGCCAGACGAGGGAGCCATTCGGGAGCATCTGACGGCCTGGCAGCAGGCGGGTATCACCTTTGTGCGGGACGGCGGCGACGCTTACGGCGTGTCGGAGCGGGCCAGAGAGCTGGCAGGGGAATATGGCATCGATTATCGGTCGCCCATTTTCGCTATTCATAAAAGGGGACATTACGGCGGCATCGTTGGTTTGCCTTACGATGATCACCAGGGCTACCGGGATCTGGTGAAAACGGCGAAGCTGCGTGGCGCGGATTTTGTTAAAATTATGATCAGCGGGATTATGGAGTTTGACACCTTTGGAAAGCTGACAGAGGAAGGGCTGGAAGCCGATGAGATTGCGTATCTGATCGGAACAGCTCACGACGCCGGGCTTCGGGTCATGGCCCATGGAAATGGAGACGCGGTGGCGCAGGCGGCTCTGAACGCAGGAGTAGACACTCTGGAGCATGGCAATTATATGGAAGAAGAAACCCTCTGTCAGTTGGCGGAAAGTGAGACCATCTGGGTGCCCACCTTCTCCCCCATCGGCAATCTCGTCGGCTGTGGACGATTCCCGGACGAGCAGGTAAGGGCTATCCTGAAACGGCAGCAGGAGGCAGTACAGTTTGCTTTCGAGCGCGGCGCGCGGATTGGCCTGGGCAGTGATTCCGGCGCATATCTTGTGTCCCATGGGCAGGGACTTATGGATGAGTATGCGTTTATGAAGGAGGCCGTGGGCCGGGAAAATGTGGGGGCTCTGGATCGGAGACTGGCGGAATCGGAGAAGTGGATTCGGAAAGAAATGAAAGCCAGAAAAGTCTGAGCTCATACAGAAAGGAAACGCGCAGTTTATGAGAAACATAAAAATCAATATTCAATACGACGGCACCCGGTACAGCGGCTGGCAGAGTCAGGAACACGACGAAAATACCATTCAAGGCAAGCTGACAGCCGTACTGAGACGTCTGCTGGAGGAAGAGACAGAACTGGCCGGCTCGGGCCGCACCGACGCAGGCGTTCACGCTCTGGGGCAGGTGGCGAATTTTAAGACATGTTCCTGTATGTCCTGCGAAGAAATTCTGGAAAAGCTGAATCATTATCTGCCTGAGGACATCGCAGTGATTTCTGCGGAAGAGATGGATGGACGCTTCCACAGTCGCCTGAACGCTGTACGGAAGACCTACAGCTATCGTATTTGGAATAGTTCTGTTCACAATGTCTTCGAGCGGCGTTATACCTGGTTCATCGAACAGCCGCTGGACGTGTCTGCCATGCGCCGAGCTGCTGCGGAGCTTACCGGAACCCATGATTTTCGGGCGTTCAGCTCCATCAAACGGGGCAAAAAATCCACGGTTCGCACCATCGAGTCCATCGACATCGACCAGGATGGCTCTGCCATAACGCTTTCCTTTACTGGAAATGGGTTCCTCTATCATATGGTCAGAATTCTCACCGGAACGCTGGTGGAAGTGGGGCTTCATAAGAAAACGCCGGAAGATATGAAGAGGATTCTGGCGTCCCTGAGCCGCGAGCAAGCAGGCGTCATGGCTCCGGCGCAGGGACTGTTTCTGATGGAGGTGGAATATCAGTAAGAAAAGGACGCCGAAAAAGCGTCCTTTTATCATTTGTTTATAATTCTTCTCTGCAGAAATAGCAGGTATAATTTCCGGGATCTGCGCCCTTTGGAATCAGATTATCCGCTGCGCAGTAGCCGCAGCGGCAGACTTTTTTGCCCTCGGGAACAGGCATCCATTCTTCATACCGCTCGCCTGCATTATGCGGGGCCCGGTAACGCCTGGTGGGTTCAATAAAGGAACGGGCGGAGGTTTCTGCGTCGGAAGCTTCTTTTCCCGGATTTGGCCGGTTAGGAACAGCTGTTTTTGTTTTCTCAGGACGGGGCGTCCAGCCGGTTTTCTGTTTCTTTGCAGCCGGCTTGTTTGGCACTGGCGGCTTATAAGACGGCGTCGCAGGTTTGCTTCCTACCGGGGGCGGTGTGGCTCCCTGGGAAGTCTGCTGTTTTCGCTGTCTGTTTCTCTTAGAATCCAGAATAGCGCGGAAAATCACAATAAATATAATAATTTCAAAAATGAAACCAAACATAAATATTCACCTCGGTTAGAATAATTTGTTGTTCCCAGCCATGCTGCGTCAGAAAGGCTTCAGCTTCCGGAGATCGTTATTTAAAATCAGTTCCGTTGGAAAATGCAGCTCTTCCAGAAGCCGGTGCGTGTTCCGCATTGCTGCATTCTATTGTGACGGGCTGATCTCAGTATAATTTAAAATTGGGGAGAACGCAAGATATGTGGGGAGAGGAATGCACGTTTTTTTATTCAGGGTATAGTATATAGTATTCGAAAAAGGAGGCCTCCATTATGAAAAAGCAACATACTACCATATTAACTGCATCCCTCGCAGGCATACTCCTGCTCGGCAGCCTGGCAGCCGCAGGCTGCGGCAATTCGGGCAGCGCCGCAACCGATGATCTGACAAAGGTTACGTTAAACGAAGTAGCCCATTCCATTTTCTATGCACCTCAGTACGTGGCCATCGAAAACGGCTACTTCGCTGAAGAGGGCATCGACCTCGAGCTGGTTACCGGCTTTGGAGCCGACAAAACCATGACCGCCGTCCTCTCCGGTGAAGCCGACATCGGCTTCATGGGCTCTGAGTCATCCATCTACGTATATAGCCAGAATCCCGACGACTACATTGTCAACTTTGCCCAGCTTACCCAGCGCGCCGGGAACTTCCTGGTGGCAAGGCAGCCAATGGCGGACTTTGAATGGGTGGATTTGAAGAGTAAGGATATTCTGGGAGGACGGAAGGGTGGCATGCCCCAAATGGTCTTCGAATATATCCTGAAAAAGCACAACCTTGACCCCGCCACCGATATGAATATTGATCAGAGTATTGATTTCGGTTCTACCGCTGCTGCATTTTCCGGTGGGCAGGGGGACTTTACCGTAGAGTTTGAGCCGGGTGCGTCTACGCTGGAGAAGGAAGGAAAAGGCTATGTGGTGGCTTCCCTGGGCGTGGATTCCGGTTATGTGCCCTACACAGCTTACAGCGCAAAGCAGAGCTATCTGAACGCTCACCCAGAAATCATTCAGGGTTTCACCAATGCGCTTCAGAAGGGAATGGACTATGTACAGAGCCACACCCCGGCGGAGATTGCAAAAGTCATCGCGCCCCAGTTTGCGGAGACGGATCTGGAAGATATTACCACCATCGTAACCCGCTATTATGAGCAGGATACCTGGAAGAATAACCTGATTTTTGAAAAAAGGAGCTTTGAGCTTCTGCAGGATATTCTGGCAGAGGCTGGTGAATTAGGTGAGCGCGTGCCTTATGAAAAACTGGTGACGACAGAATACGCAGAAAAAGCAGCAGGAAAATAGAAAATAAAGCAAACCGGCATGCCGACCCCAAAGATCGGCATGCCGGTTTGCATAAGATAAGCAGAACAAATACATTAATCTTTTCGAATCGTATATTCATCACATACCGTCCAGTTGTCCACCCGGTAAGTCTGAAAATGCAGCTCCTGTTCAGTGATATCAAATCGCATGGCAACCGGAAAATGCTCTTTTTCCACGAAAACTACCCGA
This sequence comes from Laedolimicola intestinihominis, assembly GCF_040096155.1. Classification (NCBI taxonomy): domain Bacteria; kingdom Bacillati; phylum Bacillota; class Clostridia; order Lachnospirales; family Lachnospiraceae; genus Laedolimicola; species Laedolimicola intestinihominis. The sequence goes on from NZ_JBBMFE010000006.1 coordinate 166,313, forward strand.
ATATCCGGATCCGGCTCATGGTACAGACAGCCGCTGGATGTACCGCAGGTCACATAGAGCGTACCTTCCGGATTCACTACAGTGCTGCCGGGTTCGTAATCGTAATCATTGTATGACTCGCAGTCCCGGTTCATAAAGGCTGCCCGGGAATAAATGTGATCGTGCGCGCTGAGCACCAGATCGATATCATTGTCGGCGGCAATGCGGGCCAGATATTCTTTTGTATTGGTATGGCTGTCCTGAGCAGAATAGGGTGAATAGTGCTGCACCAGAATTTTCCAGCGGACATCCGGATGCTCTGCCGTTACCTGGGCTGCAAATTGTTCGTGGACAGTCTCTCCCTGGCTGGTATTGCTGTTCAGAACGAGGAAGAGAACGTTATTTCGGATAAAATAGTAATCCCCATCCTGGTCATACTGACTTTGTCCAAGGGAAGAACGGTTGGGGACATTGAAGTGTTCATAGAAATACTGGTCGCCGGGGTGACCGTTTTCTTCCAGAGAGTAATCATTGGGTACGTCATGGTTTCCTACTACTGGAGCCAGCGCGATTCGGTAGAGCGGAAGATGCTCCAGATAGAGTCGATAATGCTCTTCACTTCCGAAATCAGCCACCTGATCCCCCAGATGGAAGAGAAAATTTGCATCCGGCACATAGGAAATAATGCGGCTCAGGACACTGTCCCAACGTTCAGCGGTAACCGATGCGTCCTCCATATCAGACTGCCCAATCTGAGCGTCTGCGGTGACAAGAAAAGTTAGCTTATCCGGATTGTCCGTCGGAGCGTGATAGGAATAAACCGGAGACCAGCCGTCGTCATTGCCCACCTGATAAGTGTAGGAGGCAGAGGCATTGATGCCGGTTACGGAAGCTTTATTTACATAATATCCGGAAACGGTCGCAGAGGCAGAGGTCCGGGCTTCAAAAGTCTGCATTTCGCCGGAGGAATTGGTCCATTTTATCATTCCGGCAGAAGCACTGGGGGAAAGCCAGTTAAAACGAAGTTCGTCTGATGAAGCGCCGATTTCCAGAGAAAGATCCCGGATAGAGGTAGTGCTCAATAGTGGCGCGCTTTCGTAATCCGGCAGAAAAGCAGCCAGCTGTTCTTCCGGAGTTAAAATAGTGTTTTCAGAAACAGCCGTATCATCCGTATTCGATTCTTCTGAGCCATCAGGCGTTTCCGAGGGGGAAGCCTCAATGTGTTCCTCGAGCGGGGTGGAATTTGCAGAAGTCTCGTCTGAAACTGTCTTTGTATCTTTGATCAGCCGAAAAATGGTCAGAATGATTAAAAGGAACAGAACTACGCCGGTAATCAGAACGCCTGGTGGAAGCTGCTTCTTTTTTCTTGCCATAAATAAACCCTCCTTCTTTGTATAGATATTCAGTATAGCATAAAAAACCGTGTAAAATAATTAAGGTTTTATAAAATCCAATGATCTTCTGGACTTTAAAATTTTACTGTGCTAAAATAAATATATTAAGGACAAAACAAAGAAGGGGAATGTCATGAACAAGAAAATTAGAACGGAAGCCGTTGATTTTCTGTTTGACGCGATTTTGAGTCTTCAGAATAAGGAAGAGTGCTATACATTTTTCGAGGATGTATGCACGATCAATGAGTTACTTTCTCTTTCACAGCGCTTCGAGGTCGCGAAGATGCTGCGGGAGCAGAAGACCTATCTGGAGATAGCTGAGAAGACGGGAGCTTCCACAGCAACCATCAGTCGTGTAAACCGTTCACTGAATTACGGTGAGGATGGATACGACATGGTATTTGAGCGTCTCGAGAAAAAAGAAAAATAAAGGGAGCGAAAGATGAAGATTTCAACAAAGGGGCGCTATGCGCTCCGTTTTATGCTGGATCTGGCTGCCCATGGCGAAGGCCGCTACGTGCCGTTGAAGGAGATATCGGCGCGACAGGGGGTTTCCTTAAAATACCTGGAACAGATAGTATCTCAGTTCGGAAAACTGGGACTTCTGGAAAGCGTCCGTGGACCGCAGGGTGGCTATCGTCTGGCAAAACTGCCAAAGGATTACACAGTGGGTGAGATCCTGCGGTATGCGGAAGGCGAGCTGGCTCCGGTGGCCTGCCTGGAGCAGGAGGTCAATACCTGCCCCCGCCAGGCTGAATGTGCGACTCTGCCGTTCTGGCAAGGGCTTTACAAGGTGATTACCGAATATGTGGACAGTGTGACCTTGGAAGATCTGCTGGAGCAGCAACGGGAACGATCCGGCAGCGAATTTTATATCTGAGAAAATAGCGTAGAACAGGAAAACCCGGCGATTGCCGGGTTTTCCTTATGTTCCGTATTAATTTAAAGCTTTTTTCAGCTTCCGGATAAACTCCGGCGTTGTACCGCAGCATCCGCCGAGAATTGACGCGCCTGCCGCTTTGAGTTTCAGCATGCTCTTAGCGAACTCTTCCGGTTCCATGCTGTAGACAGCTTCACCGGTTTCAGGAGAAATGGTGGGCATGCCCGCGTTGGGTTTTGCGATAACCGGAATGGATACACGCTGCCGGATGCCTGCGATCACAGATTCCAGCTGATCCGGGCCGGTGGAGCAGTTGCAGCCTACCGCGAAGGCGCCCATGGCTTCCAGTTCCTCCACGGTGTCAAATATATTTCCGCCGAAGAACAGGCTGCCGTCCGCTTCCATGGTCAGGGTACAGAAGACGGGCAGGTCGCAGACGGACTGAGCAGCGTCCAGGATAACCAGTGTTTCATTGGAGGCCAGCATGGTTTCGGCCACCAAAAGATCCACGCCGGCATCTGCCAGACAGGAAATCTGTTTCTTATAGGATTCATATAAATCTTCATAGTTCATGGGGCCCAGCGGTTCCATGAGTTTACCGGTGGTAGTCAGATCTCCGGCCACCAGAACCTGATCGCCGACGGCTTTCCGGGACAGGCCCACCAAGGTATGGTTCAGCCGTTCCGTCTCGGCTGCCAGTCCGTGGGTGGCGAGACTGAGTGGATTGGCCATAAAAGTGGGGGCGTAGACGATGTCGGAGCCTGCCTCCGCATAGGCTTTCTGTAGTTCCATAATTGCGTCCGGATGCTCAGCTACCCATTGTTCGGTGCAGATACCCTTTGGCATACCGGCCTTCATCAGGTTGGAGCCTGTGGCTCCGTCCAGAATCAGCGTTCCATTTCCAAGGCGTTTTGTCAGATCTTCTTTTGTCATCATGTGCCTCCTTTTATCCGGATACTGCCTGAAGCAGCATATTTAGTTTTATGATAGTGGAAATCAGGTTGTCCGTCAAGAAACTTTGGAGAAAAATAGTGAGATAGGGGAAATCGGTACTTGCATGGAAAAATTCCCCGTGCTATACTGTAACACGCAGGTAAAGCAGGTGTTCGCGGCTGGCAGGCCGAAAGGTGCCAGGTGAGGAAAGTCCGGGCTCCACAGGGCAGGACGCCGGATAACGTCCGGCGGAGGCAACTCCAGGGACAGTACAACAGAAATGAACCGCGGCTGCGTTTGCAGACGTAAGGGTGGAAAGGCAGTGTAAGAGACTACCGTCCGTCTGGTAACAGGCGGAGCCATGTAAACCCCGTCCGGAGCAAGACCGAAACGAGACATAACCCGGCCCGGGTGTCTCAGGTGGGTCGCTTGAGCCTGTCGGTGACGATAGGACTAGATAGATGAACATCCAATGACATAACCCGGCTTATCGCTTTGCCTTGACGAAAAACGGCGGGCCAGCCGGAAAAAATTTTCCACGCTCGGGGACAAATTAGCCCCTCCTTAGGAAAGTTTTTTCCGGCTGGTCCGCCGTTTTTCTGGTTTTCATCTGTATTTAATTAGTGCATATGTAAGTCGCAGTCATCGTGCATGTCGTGAAAATGGTCCGGATCCGGCATCGCTCCGATGTTCTGGGTGTTCAGGGTGCGGCGCTTCAGGCGCTGGTCTTCGGACTGCTGGAGGATGAAGTCTTTGATGGCGCGGGCGTTTTTGATGTGAGCGAGCTCCAGCTTGGGATGGGTGACGTCGCCGGTGTTGCAGATGACGGTGCCCAAGCCCATGATGCGCTCGAAGAGGCTGGTGGTCAGGGTTACGTCCTGGATTTTGTACATGTAGCAGTCGTCTTCTTTGCGGTTCAGGAAGCCTTCGTCGATGGTGACGATCTCTTCGTTTATCGTATAGGTGGTAAAGGTAAAGGGCAGTCCTAAGAATACCCAACGTTTTTTCTCTTTGAATTCCATAATGAATACCTCGCTTTCCGGCAGGAATCTCCCCGTCAAGAAAAGTATACTTGAAAAAGTACAATTTTGCAAAAGATATTTGTTGAAATCCGCAAAAGTTTGATGTAATATATTACGAGATAAAAATTAACAAAGCCAAATGGGAGGTTATTATGAGACATCTAATGAGCCCGTTGGATTTTTCCGTGGAAGAAGTGGAGAAGGTTTTGGACCTTGCCAGCGACATTGAGAAGAATCCTGCAAAATACGCGCATGCCTGTGACGGAAAGGTTCTGGCGACGTTATTTTATGAACCGAGTACAAGAACAAGACTTAGTTTCGAATCTGCTATGATCCATTTAGGTGGTCAGGTCTTAGGATTTTCCAGTGCGGCGTCCAGTTCCGCATCCAAGGGAGAAAGTGTTTCCGATACAATTCGTATGATTTCCTGTTATGCTGACATATGTGCGATGCGGCACCCGAAAGAGGGAGCTCCGATGGTAGCGTCCGCAGTTTCCGGTATTCCTGTGATCAACGCAGGCGATGGCGGCCATCAGCATCCGACCCAGACCCTGACGGACCTGATGACCATTCGTTCTTTGAAAGGGCGTCTCGATCACATTACCATCGGTCTCTGCGGCGACCTGAAGTTTGGGCGTACGGTGCATTCTCTGGTAAAAGCGCTGGTTCGTTATGAAAATGTGCGCTTTGTATTCATTTCCCCGGAGGAGCTGCGGATTCCCAGCTACATCCGTGAGGAGGTACTGGACGCCAACGGTCAGAATTATAAGGAAGTGGAACGTTTGGAGGACGTGATCGGCGACCTGGATCTGCTGTATATGACCCGTGTTCAGCAGGAGCGTTTCTTCAACGAGGAGGATTATATCCGTCTGAAGGATTTCTACATCCTGAACAAGGAGAAAATGGCTCTGGCCAAGCCGGATATGCTGGTTCTGCATCCGCTGCCCAGAGTCAATGAGATTTCCGTCGAGGTGGACAATGATCCGCGGGCCGCTTATTTCAAGCAGGTACAGTATGGCGTCTATGTACGTATGGCGCTGATTCTCACACTTCTGGAGGTGAATGTATAATGTCAATGTTAAGCGTAGGACGTATCTCCGAGGGCTTTGTGCTGGATCACATTCAGGCGGGCAAGAGTATGGAGATATACAAATATCTGAACCTGGACAAGCTGGACTGCACCGTGGCGATTATCAAGAATGCCCGCAGCGGCAAGATGGGAAAGAAGGATCTGATGAAAATCGAGTGTCCGATTGATTATATTGATATGGATGTGCTGGGTTTCATCGACCATAATATCACCGTCAATATCGTAAAAGACGAGAAGGTCACGGAGAAGAAGACCCTGACCCTTCCCAAGGAGATTCGCAATATCGTAAAGTGCAAGAATCCCCGCTGCATCACTTCCATTGAGCAGGAGCTGGATCAGGTATTTGTCCTGACCGACCCGCGCAAAGAGGTGTACCGCTGCAAGTACTGTGAGGAAAAGTACAAGAGAAAATAGTCTAAAATGTGCAAAAAAATCCGTTTATCCTGAAAAAATGTGGATAAACGGATTTTTTATGGAATAGGAAATTCCGATAGAATTCCCTATTCCAGAAAAAATATTATCGCACTCGGCGCAGCGGTAGATGGTTGCTGAAGCAACCGCGCCTCGGCGCGAGAATGTGCCAACGGCACATTCTTTTTTA